>DATHKF010000261.1:0-2083 GCA_035489505.1 Bacteroidia bacterium
ACGCATGGAATCACCACCACGTTCCCCAGCGGATGAAACCGCAACGATTGGATTTCACGGCCCGTGATGGGCAAGGAAAAATAATCGGTGGGATCATTGCCGAAATCGGTTACTGGGGCGGCACCGACATTCACGTTTTGTGGGTTGATGAACAATCACGGTCGAAAGGAACCGGGACGATGCTCGTAAAAAAAGTCGAAGAAGAAACGCGTAAACTCGGAGGAACGATTGTCCGGACAGATACGTTCGAGTTTCTCGCCCGCGATTTTTTCATCAAACTCGGTTACACCGTTTTCGGGGAGTTGCACGGTTTCCCGGAGGCAGGAAATACGCGGTATTATTTCAGCAAATTTTTACGGTAGGTTTCGCCCCCAGTCACATTATTCGGTAGTGTCTCAGTTTGCAATGTTGCATTCAACGGAGTTGGATAAGAAACGGTTGAAACCGTTTGGGAATTGTGCTAACTCTATTGCCGGGGGCTTAAGCCCCCGGCAATAGACAGTCCCAGATTGCTTAAGCGGTTTTCATCATCGCAGTGTGACCAAACTGAGACACCACCCATTATTCCCCATTCTCCCAACTAACCGTATCTTTGTCCCCACATGAAAATCTCCGCATCCATCTATTCCACATCGCGCAATCTGGAAGAAGTTGTTCGCGAACTGGATGCACACCGGATCGATTTGTTCCACGTGGATTGCAACGATGATCCGAAGGTGTTTGATGACATCGCGAAAATCCGCACGATCAGCAAAACACCCATCGATCTTCACATCATTTCTTCCGATCCGGAAAAGTATTTTCCGTTGCTGGAAAAAACGCCGTGTGATTATGTGACGTTCCAGTACGAAGACCTTCCCGGCAAACTGGAAGTTCCTGCTTCCATCAAAGGAAAACTCGGACTGGCAATTACCGCCGTTTCCGACATCGACGCGTTTGAGCCTTATGCAAGCCGTTTCGATTTCATGCTCATGATGGCCACGATTCCCGGCAAAAGCGGTGGTGAATTCAACAAAGATATTTTTCGGAAGATCCGCATGTTCAAAAAGCGTTACCCGGAAAAACGCGTGCACGTTGATGGCGGAGTGAACGGCGAAGTTTCATTCATCCTGCGCAACATGGGCGTGTATGCCTCTGTATCGGGATCGTACCTGTTCAAGGCAGAAACCATTGGCTCGGCTTTGCTGAATCTTAAAACCCACGAAAACGAATCGCATTTCCTGGTGAAAGATTTCATGATGTCGGCCGGTGAAATTCCTGTGCTGCGACCGGGCGAACGAAGTTTTGAAAACGTGCTCAGGAGCATTGAAGAATTCCAGATGGGATTCACCATTCTCTCCGACACAAACAATACGCTCGAGGGAATTATCAGCAATGCGGATGTGCGCAAAGGCCTGTTGAAAAATATTGGCCGGCTCGACCAGATCACCGAACAGGACATCACGAACAAAACTCCGGTACTCGTGAATGAAAACGCGACCGTTGTGGAATTGATCCGCCTGATCAAATCAAAGAAATTTCCGATTACTTATTTGCCGGTTGTGGATAACGAAAATCGTGTGACCGGTGCATTGACATTCTTTAACCTCGTAAAGGGCGAAGCGTAATATGCAACGAAGACACAAAGGCTCTAAGTCCCTCCAAGGAATATTTATCAAATCTTCGTGCCTTAGCGCCTTAGTGGCAAAACATTAAAACTTCCTATGATCATTGAATTAAAAACATCCGTTACCGAGTCCCGCGCCAATGAAATGGCCGTTGAGCTCAAAGCATTTTGCATTCACTACGACGGCAAATACACGCTCATCACTTCCTCTTCCGTGAAGGAACTGGACAAAAAGTATGACGGAGAAGCCGATCGCGTAACCGTGCTTAACGACGACATGCAGCTTTCCAGCCGCGCATGGAAACAGGAAACACGTACGATCGATATCAACGGAGTAAAGATTGGCGGAACAACCGGGCACACCGCGTTGATTGCCGGTCCGTGTTCGGTTGAATCGGAAGAACAGATCGAACAAAGTGCAATGCTGCTGAAAGAGCTTGGCATTTCCACGATGCGCGCCGGAGCTTACAAACCGCG
>DATHKF010000262.1:0-3389 GCA_035489505.1 Bacteroidia bacterium
AGAAGTCGCATGTCCCTTGAACGAAGTGAAAGGGTTTTTCTTCCCGACCCTGAAGGGGTCGAATATCAATCAAAAAAAATTCCTTGCTGCCGCAGGCGATAATCAACTCGTCCTAAATCATCACATCAACTTCTATCTCCGCTTCCCACCCTTAGCCCCGCGATTTTTAATCGGGCTCTTTCCGCGTTTTCCGCTATCACCACCACGTCCGCCTTTGTCTTTTTTCTTCCCGCCGCCACCAGCTTCTGCTGCAGGATTCCACAGTTCTGGTTTGGTCGGATGAAATTTTCCGCCCTCTTCTTTTTTCTCTTCACGCGCGGTGTACTTGCGTTCTTCAACGCCCACGAGTTCGAAATCGATTTGTTTCTTGATGAGGTCGGCGCTTTTTATTTTCACGCTGATCGTATCGCCCAGCATAAATGTTTTTCCCGTGCGTATTCCGCGCAGGCGATAACTTTCCTGTTCGAATACATAGCGGTCGTCTTTCAGGTTGCGCACGTGCACCATGCCTTCACACTTGTTGCCTTCGAGCTCAGCGAAAAATCCGAACTCGGTAACGCCGGAAACAATCGCATTAAATACCTGTCCAACTTTATCCTGGAGAAACTGAACCTGCTTGTATTTGATCGATGCACGTTCTGCTTCCGCAGCTAATTTTTCTCTTTCCGAACAATGCTTGCATTCCTGCTCAAGGGCTTCAATATCCGGCGGATTCTCTTTCGATTTACCAGCGTCTTTATCGAGATAAAACTGCAGCAGGCGATGTGCGAGCACGTCGGGATAACGACGGATCGGTGATGTGAAATGCGAATAATATTGAAAGCCCAATCCGTAGTGACCGATATTCTGCGTGGAGTACACGGCTTTCGACATCGTGCGGATCGCTAGCGTTTCGATCATGTTCGCTTCCGGTTTTCCCTGCACGTCTTTCAGGAGTTTGTTCAGCGATTGCGCAATATCGGAATCACTTCCGGTGCTGAGTTTGTAACCAAACGTGTGAACAAAATTCGAAAACTCGGAAACCTTATCGGGATTTGGCCCGGCGTGAATGCGGTATACGAACGGCCGGCGGTTGTCGGTCTGTTTTTTCGGTTCTTCACCGGCTTTTCTTCGAAGCGTAACGTATTCTGCTACGCGACGATTTGCGAGCAGCATGAAATCTTCAATCAGCTGGTTCGAATCTTTCATCACTTTGAAATACACACCGGTTGGATTGCCGGCTTCGTCGAGATGAAATTTTACTTCTTCGCGATCGAAAGTGATCGACCCTTTTCTCATTCGTTCCGCACGCAGGCTTTTCGCCATCGTGTTCATCACGAGGATCTCGTCGCGGTAATCACCTTCGGCGCCTTCGATGATCGCCTGAACTTCTTCGTACGTAAAACGGCGGTCGGAATTGATGACCGTTCGGCCAAACCATTCGCGATGAACTTTCCCTGTTTCATCAATGTCGAAAACGGCGGAGAAAGTCAGCTTCTCTTCTTTCGGACGGAGTGAGCAAACAAAATTCGACAACACTTCCGGAAGCATAGGCACTACGCGGTCTACGAGATAAACGGAGGTCGCGCGATCAATCGCTTCTTTATCGAGAATGGTTCCGCGGTGGAGATAATGTGAAACATCGGCGATGTGAACACCAATTTCCCAAACATCATTTTCGAGTTTGCGGATGGAAAGTGCATCGTCAAAATCTTTGGCATCGAATGGATCAATGGTAAACGTGGTGATGTCGCGGAAGTCGCGGCGCTTTGCAATTTCTTCTTTGGTGATTTCAATCGGAATGAGTGAAGCCACGCGCTCAACGTCTTTCGGGAATTCATACGGCAAACCGTATTCCACCATGATGGCGTTGATTTCCGTGTCGTTGTCACCCGGATCTCCGAGCACCGCAACCACTTCTCCGTGCGGGAGATCAGAAAAATCTTCCCAGTCGGTGAAACGCACAACAACTTTTTGTCCGTGTTTCGCTTTCCCGATCTTGTCTTTCGCAACAATGAAATCGGGATATTTTTTATTGTCGGTAATGCCAAAAGCAACCCGGTGTTCTACTTCAAGAACGGCAACGAAATCAGTCCGGGCACGTTTCACAATTCCAACGACTTCGCCTTCTTCCTGTCCACCGCTTTTTCTTTTGCGGAAGAGCTGAACGGCCACCGTGTCGCCATGAAAGCTTCCTTTCGTGTTTCGCGCGGCAATGAAAATATCCTGGGCCATATCGGGAGTCGAGACATACGCTGCCCCCGAAGCCGTCATGTCGAGCGTTCCGGTAATTTGTTTGTCGCCACCCTTGCCCCGGTATTTTCCGCGCTCAACCTCTTCAACCAGGCCTTTGGTGACCAGGTCGTCGAGTAATTCCTGTAATGCGCGGCGGTCATCGGGTTTATCAACCTTCAATTCTGCGGCAACCTGCTTGTAATTCCACGATTTTCCCGGATTAGCATCCAGGAGTGCGATTATTTCTTCGAACAAAAATCTTCCTTCTTTTTTCCCTTTTCGAGCCATATTGAAACTCAATTGTTAACGAACATCGTTCGGGCGCTTAAAAGTACCCAAATCAGGGCGGTACCAAGGGTCATTTTTTCTATTTTTGTTAACAAAATCCGCGAAAAATTTCGTTGATTTGCAATTCTGTACGATAACGGTTGGCAAGCCCAAGTCGTGAACCCGATAACACACAGACCATGAAACACATTTCTACCAGAATTTCAATGACGACCAAAGCGGCTCTCGTAGCAGTTTTCTTCCTCGTAGCGGGAGTGAAAACGGCATCAGCCTGTCACGGTGTTGCGATCGACACTCTCGCTCAGACGGTAAATGCAGGAGATGTTGTGGTCACCGGGTACTCGAATTCAGCAACCTGTGGTTGCGGACCATACTGGATGGAAGTTGAGGTCACCTGCAATCCTGCCGGCTTTACCGGTGCACCACCTGTACCGAGCAGCCCACTCTGGGGAACAGTGCCGTGGTACCACTCTTTGCTGGATGTTGCTACACACACGGCTGCACAAAACTGGTTGGAGCAATGTGCTACAGAACCTTACACACCAATCACAATTCCGTTCAGCCAGCTTTGTCCGGGCACGCAGTATTACTGGCGGGCGAGAGAATTTGTAGAAGGCAGCCAGTCTGCCGGGCCATGGTCTGGAACATTTACGTTCACAACACCAGGACAACCACCAGCGTCTGTTCTTACCGCATCTGCATCCGCGTATTCCGGCTGTCCGGGAGACATCGTTCAGCTTCAGGCTAACGTATCAGGCGGTTGTCCGGGAGCTACGTACAACTACCTCTGGTCACCAGCAACGGGGTTGAGTAACCCGAACATCCCGAACCCGCTTTGCACCCTTGCAACAAACATCACTTATACCGTATCTACTTCAGGCGGATGT
>DATHKF010000263.1:0-3496 GCA_035489505.1 Bacteroidia bacterium
AAACTTTCCAGGCATTGCAGCAGGCAATCATTGCATGCGCGTGGGAAAGTGCATTCAACTGTTTTTCTGTCTTCGTGGGCAACCACGTATCGTCGCTATCGAGAAATGCAACCCAGTCGCCGGTGGCTTCTGCGATGCCCCGGTTGCGCGGAACTGCAGGACGTCCTGCACGCGGCCCTTTCACAATACGGATCCGCGGATCGTTAAACGAAGCAAGTACTTGTTCGGTATGGTCTGTGGATCCATCGTCGCACACCAGGATTTCCAGTACCGGGTGCGTTTGTTCCAAAACACTTTTCACTGCCGCACCCAGGGTATGCGCGCGGTTCCAGGTCGGAATAATTACGCTTACTGTACTCATGTCCATTCGGGGCTGCACAGGTTATATTAACGTAACCAGGTATCTTCCTTGACGAAAATCGTGTTGATATACGTATCAGCGTAGGCGATGTAACCCTTGCTTTTAATAAATTCAATGAGATCAGTTTTCTTTTCTCCACGTCCCCGGGTAGAGAATGTCAGCGTTTCAACGCACATCACTTTCGGGGTCGCGGTTTCATAGTTGATCGAACGCAAAATTACTTCGTCCAATCCTTCCACGTCGATTGAAAGCAGTTCCGGAAAATTTCCGTTGTTGTATTGACGGATGATATCATCCAGGAGATTGATCTTCAGTTTGCGCACTTCCTTGATGCGGTATGCTGCATGTTCCTTTTCCGCGCGCTCCGCCTCTTCTTTGATGAACGTATTCAGCGTAGGTTCAGTCATGATATAAAAATCCGCTTCACCGTTTGTGTCACCCACTCCTACGTTCAGATTGATGTCACCGTTTCTCATGCGGGTAAATTCTTCGAACAACTGCGGATCCGGTTCAATATTGATTCCGCGCGAACCTTTCAGGTAGAACAGGTAGGTATTGTTGATGTACCGGGGATGGTGTGCGCCAATATCAATATACCCAGGCTGAACCATACGCAGCTCGTGAAAAACGTGATCGATAATGAGATCTTCCCCGCATTGAGAATAGGATTCCTGCCGGTAAGTTTTTTTCTTATCCGGTGTACCGCGAACGATGGAAGCCAGTTTTCTGAGCATAAATTATTTTTTTACAAACCAAAAACAACCACAACCGTACGCCTGCTGATCGCTTAACGCTTTTGTTGCATTGCGGATCAATCCTCCTTGCGCTTCGGTGTCGGGTACAAGACTGAATTCACGCAATTCGAAACCGGAAAAATAATCCAGCACCTGGTCGTAGGAATAGATCCGATGTGCGTTGTATTGAATCCGCGGTTTACCAACCGGTGTAACAAACAACAACGAACCTCCCGGTTTCACTACGCGTTTCAGTTCTGCAATTGCCTTGAGATCACCGTCGTAATCAATCGGGTCACCATACCTGCCGAGACCCACGTGTTCGATGGTGTGCAGGCACGACAGTGACTCAACGCTGTTGTCGGGAAAATTAATTTTTGTGAGATCGCCCTGCAGCGACTCCAGTCCTTCCAGGTTCAGTTGTGCCGGACGAAAATCGTAGAATTTCGTTGGAACAAATGCTGAAACGGTTGTGCAGAAATAAAGACTGGATGAAAAATCAATGTGCACCGAAGGGTTTACCTTTTGCACGATGCGGCACGCCCATGCCACATGAAATACATAGTGCCGGTCAAACCCGGTGAACGGTGTATTGTCGGTAAGGCATGGATAGAGGTCTTCCTCGCGCAACGGAAACCGGCGTGTTGTTTTCGCTTCGCTTTCACGAAACACAGTCAGCTGCTTACGAAAAGCAGATTGTGCCCGCTTATTCTTCAAGTACATCCTGATCTTGTGTCGCATCCGTTTTAGAGGGAAATTAATTCTGTTTTAACCTGGTTGAAGATCAATCCGCTCCGAAGATTGACTACGCGCTCGTCGAGCTTTGCTCCCACCGCTTCGGAAATATCGAAGTAAACAAAGTTGTCGATAAAGTGGAACGATGATTCGTGGTTCGACAACCCGATAATGAGTTTGTACATGCCTGGTGCCAGGTGAACATCATCGAAATGAAAACGAATGCGGTATTTCCCCGGCTTGATACGCTCCGGTAAACTCCACGCCGTGCGGAATGGTAATTCCATCATCGTCATGATGCCGGCTCCAACGATAAAATGATCCAGTTCTCTTTGAATGATGAATTCAACATCCACCATGAAAGGTGAAGCAACCGGCACCTCGGCGGTCACGGACTCATCTGCATTGCGTATGATCACACGCTCCGCGTAACCGGCGCGCTCTGCTGCATCAGCTGGTTTTTCTATTTCGAAAATGGATTGCGCCGATGCGTTCTGCTCAAGATATGCTTTGATCACGCTGTCCATCGTGCCTTCTTTCACCAGTTTTCCTTTGTGAAGAAGGATTCCGGTGTTGCACAGCTTCTGCACGGCTTCCATGTTGTGACTCACGAAAATCACGGTGCGTCCTTCTCCCGCAACTTCTTTCATGCGGCCCAGGCATTTTTTCTGAAACGCAGCATCACCCACAGCGAGTACTTCATCCACGATGAGAATTTCCGGCTCGAGATGCGCCGCCACAGCAAATGCAAGCCGCACATACATTCCGGATGAATACCGTTTCACGGGAGTATCCAGGAAGCGCTCTACTTCTGCGAATGCCACGATCTCATCGAACTTGCGATCGATTTCTGCGCGCGACATTCCGAGAATGGCTCCATTGAGATAAATATTTTCGCGCCCGCTGAGTTCCGGGTGAAAACCGGTACCTACTTCGAGCAGGCTGGCGATGCGTCCATCGAGCGTGACCCTTCCTTTGGTTGGGGCAACGATCCGGCTCAGTACTTTCAGCAGCGTCGATTTTCCTGCGCCGTTTCTTCCGATGATTCCAACGCGGTCGCCCGACTGAATGGAAAAACTCACATCGTCGAGCGCAAGAAAAGTTTCTTTCGTTTGCGAAGTGAATTTTCCTTTCGCGTACGATTTCACTTTATCAACCAACACATCACGCAAAGCCGTATAACTCCCCACCTGCTGGTGACGCAGGATGTATTGCTTGGTGAGGTTTTCGACCTGGATGGCGGTGTATGACATTCGATTGATATGCTAATTATTGATGTGCTGATTGCTGATTAAATGATGTCGGCGAAGCCGCGTTCGGTTTTACGGAAGTACCAGACACCAACGAATAGCATCACCACGGTAACTCCCAATGATAAAATCAATCCGATTTGATCCGCTACAAATTCAGTTCCGAGGATACACCAGCGAAAACCGTCGATCACAGCGACCATGGGATTCAATGAATATAGCCTTTGAAAAACAGCAGGGACATTATCCTGGTAAACATCTGTACTGCTAAATGCAATGGGCGAAACGAAAAGTCCTAACTGGATGATAAAAGGAACCACATACCGGAAGTCGCGGTACTTCACATTCAGAGCCGCGAGAAATAACCCGGAGCCGATAGCAGCGAGAATAGTGAGTATCAGAAATGCCGGCAGGTA
>DATHKF010000264.1:0-5995 GCA_035489505.1 Bacteroidia bacterium
GACATTGGGCTTAAGCCCCCGGCAATAAATACAACAGTTTGCTCAACCGCTTCAGCGGTTTTTATGATCAACCTGACACGAAATAAAAAGCGCGAACCTTCGTCCGCGCTTTTTTTGTTGCCGCTCCCGAAAGTGAAAAATGCAACCCCGGCGCGATTTTTGTTAAACCTTAAAGGTTTAATCAAACAAAAAATCCCGAAGAATGACCTTCGGGATTTTTGTCGGGGTTATTGTGTTTTATTGATTGCTGATTCGTGCGGATTGAATTTCACCTGCACAGATCACATTCACTACGTACAAACCTTTCGCTTCTCCCGAAATATCTACCGGGATCAGCGTTTCTGTGGTCTGCGAAAGTGAGAATACCAATCGGCCGGTCATGTCATACACCATTACATCTTTGGGCGCTGATGTAGTTGCGCTGATTGTGAACTGACCGTTGTTTGGGTTAGGGAACACCGCAATGGATGATACTGTTTCTTCAACAGCTTCTTCCTGTGTTTCTCCAGGACCCGCGAGACGCGCAGGAACGGGACCGCATGCTGCAGGAGGTGTAGCACCCGTGAGGTTGATCGTTACAAACCCGATCGAGGTGGTTGGCTGCGTCACAGCCGTAGCAGGTCCGCCCGGGGTTACATACATCACCAATGGCGTAGCTGAGAGCGACAAGATCTGCGTGGTCATTGGGAAGGTCATGTCCCAGTAATTGTTGATTGGTAATCCCATGATACCCTGTGGACCGACTACAGTTGTTGAAGTCAGCAACACCCAACCGACCTGCGCGCGGCGCATCGTATTCTGCTGGATACTGTGCGGTGCAGCGCAATTTCCGCTGAACACCAGGCCTCGCGTCGCATCTTCAATGGTGTTGCAAAGAATAAGATTTGTCGGACTATTCTGCAGGTAAATTCCATACGCCAGCAGGTTGGTTCCGGCCACACCCGTATCGTACTTGGTGTGATTCTGCTGGATCGTTTGGTTCTGGCAATTCACCAGCTTGATCCCGTTGAGGCTTCCGGATGCCGCGTAACGCGTCATGCAACTGTTGTAATACACATTGTTCTTCGCGGTTACATTGAGCAGGTTAATGCACGTACCGGCTTCAATGACCGTGTTGTTAATGATTTCCGAAACAACCGAATTTATTACCACTGCTGCCGACGGGTCAGTCACCGAGATTGCCGTATTGCAGAACCCGCTTGCATTTGCACTGACCTGGTTGCTGGTGATCATGAGCGTAACAGTTTGTGTTGCGGTGGTATTGTTCCTGTTCACATGGATTCCGGTCGCACAGTTTGTTATCACATTTTCCACAACTTTCACTGAATTGTTTGCTGCAGGGGTCGCTCTTATTCCGATTTTACCGTAACCGCCATAGAGCGCCGTTGTACTCGAGGTATTGAAAATTGTATTTTTCAATACATTATTCGTTGTGTACTGGCTAACATCCACCGACGTATTTACGTTGTAAAAATCATTCGCCTGGTTCGGGTTCATACCACCGACTTTAACCGAATATGCTGCGGTATTCGAGCCCACACCGTATACACCCACGCCTGGAAGCGGTGTACATGTCAAACAATTCATGGTAGATGTAATGCTTCTGAATCTATTGTTGTAAATAATTGCATTGGTGCGCGTGAGATGAATTCCTGCCGCCATCACGTTATCAAATCCGTTAAAAGCCGCAGATGAAACGGCCGTGCCTACGTTCAGTGTATTTACATCGGTTGCCTCAACACCATAAATTGATCTGTACGAATAAAACGGCCACTTCATATTGATCGATGGATACACACCCGCCACAATATTCGTCCACGCAGTTAAGGTAGTCGGGTTAAGGTATGGATTGACATTAAAATTGAAATCGCGGGATGTTACAACACAGTCTTTCATCTGCAACGGTGAAACACCACTCGTATTTGAAGTCAGTTTTACCGCCGTATAATTTTTGTTGAAAATACAGTGTTCAATAATTGCGGTGGCACCTTGGTTAATAGTAACGGCCGCCCTGGCATCCTCGATGATCGCGTAATTGGTGATATGCAAACTCGCCCCGTTCTGCAGGTTGATCCCATCCCACATGCTGTCGCAGGTATAAAAGTGTGCCCACTGTGTGATCTGTAACCCTACACCACTGAGCACTTCAATCCGTGAATTCGGTTCCATAACCACATTACACCCACCGAAAGAGAAAGGCACATCAACTGTAAATACACCGTATATGTGGATGTCTATGCCTATACTTAATGGAGGCAATGCGCTCGCCGCAGTCCCCCCGGGAATCACAAGATCATAATTAAGCGCACACAGACTTTGAGGCGTTACCGTAACCTGTACAGTGGAGGTGGCGGTACATCCTGCAGAATTCGTTACGGTCAACGTATAAACGGTAGTGGTGGTAGGCGTTGCAACCGGGTTCGATACTGTTGCGTTGCTCAGCGTTGCTGCCGGACTCCAACTGTAGGTGAAACCCGAACCTCCCGATACCGTGGAGGAAAGCAAGCTGGTTGTTGCCGAAGGAGGAGTAAGCGTACCCGGAGATGCCGTGGTGGTAACGGTTGGACTGGTTGCGATGCTCACCGTTGCCGTTGCAGTAGTTGTACATCCCGATGCGGCCGTACCCGTGACCGTATAAGTTGTGTTTACACCGGGGCAAACGGAAACAGAAGACCCGGTCATTCCGCCTGGGTTCCATACGTACGTTGCCGCGCCGGAGGCCGTAAGCGTAGCGCAGCTACCCGGGCAAATGGTTACGGAGGGAGTTAAAATACTTGTTCCCATTACAATCACCGTAGTTTGCACTGGTCCAAAAAGCAGGCAGCCATCCGTTCCCCATACTGTATACGTGGTGGTGGTGGCAGGACAAACCGTGATCGCAGGTGTAGTTGCTCCGGTGCTCCACAAATATTGAGGGGCTCCGGTGGCTGTTAGTGTAGCGCATCCGCCGGGACAAATAGTAGTTGGAGGCGAAACGTCAAGATTGTCGCAATACTCAAAAGCAATATCGTCGATCCCAAAATCACGGTGGATATCTCCACTGGGTATCCGTAGAGCGATGGTGATTACCGGCGGAGGTGCTACGCCCGAATTCCACACCATTATGCGCTGAGTCCATGCACCGAACGTGAGGTTTGCAGCTGCCGTTGGCGTACCATTAACGACAAAATTCACAGGAAATGGTGATGCTGCGTACAGATTGTATCCCCAATAGGAGAACGTGTAAGTTGTGTTAGGACAAACAGGGATGGACTGGCTCCAGATGTCAACCGCTCCACCCGTTTCCGGTCCATCCATCATCATAAATAATCCGGCGCCGCTCGTATGATCTCCTACATTGGCCCACAGGAAACATTTGTCCATAAAATTGTCAGCAACAATATACCCGTTCGATGAGCATAATGTTGGATCAAACGGTACGCCGGTGCCAAAGCCTGTGTTCCCGGCTACAAAGTCGCCGTTCGTGACCACGTTAACCCGTCTGAGACATTGTGCATGTGAATTGCCGCTCATGGCCAGCAATACCAGTAATGCGAGTAAACTTGTGAATATCTTCTTCATAGTTCGTTTATTTTTTTACCAAAAAAACAAACCATGTACAGGGAATTCTACACCTAACCAATAGCTGGCAGTAAATCGGGGATAATCGGTGGAAAGGAAAAATAGGTGGCTTTCGCTACAACTGCACCAGGGCCAGCTGGACAAGCAGATCGGCTTTCTTTCTTCTTGAAACTTCAACAGGCTCATCGTCGCACATGATCACGTAACCTCCATCGCCCTTCACGTATTTTTTCACGTGGGCCAGGTTGATCAGTGAAGAATTATGCACCCGAAAAAAATTGTATCCTACGAGCAGGTCTTCAAATTCTTTCAGGATGCGGCTCACTACCACTTTGGAACGGTCGGTCAGCGTAATGTGCGTGTAGCTTTCATCGGCGGTGCATTTTACAATTTCATCGATGCGGATCATCTGCAAGCCATCGAAAGTGGGAACGGCTATTTTCGCCGATTTGTTTTTCAGGTTAAGTGTAGACAATAATAATTTGTAGTTGTCTGAATTGTCCGCAAGATCCGCGTGCTGCGATCTGAACCGGGCTACAGCATTTTTCAGGTCTTCCACATCAACCGGTTTCAGGAGATAATCCAGCGCGCTGTACCTGATGGCTTTTATGGCATACTGATCATAGGCCGTAGTAAAAATTACCCTGAACCCTGGATTCTGAATTTTCTCAAACAAAGTGAATCCATTGCTAAACGGCATTTCAATATCCAGGAAAACAAGATCGGGAGTATGCCTGGCAATAGAAGCCATTGCGCTTTCCACTGAATCGCACAACTCAACTACGTCAAGTCCCGGACAATGTTTGACAACCAGGTTCTTTAACGTAATGCGGCTCTTTTCTTCGTCGTCGACAATAACTGCCTTAATCATTCCTCTTCGCGGATTGCATGGTGATACACATTTTTATTTCAGGCAACCGGAATATGAATTTCAACCTTCGTCCCACCAGCTTCGCCATGCGCATCATAAAGATCGGTGATTGTTACATTCATATTACTGCTGTTAACCTGGTTAATAATTTCAAGACGGTCGCGGGTATTGGACATCCCCACGGATTTATGTACATCCGGCTGATTTTGTTTTTTCAGTTCCAGTGATTTCTGCCGGCCTATACCGTTGTCTTCAATGATACAATGAATCACTCCCGATTGTATTTCAAGGGTCACATCAATCCGGCCATTACCTTTCTTATGCATCAGCCCGTGCCAGATCGCATTCTCTACGTACGGCTGAATAAGCATAGAAGGGATCTGCATGTATTCCTGGTCCAGTTCAGGATGTACATGGATGGCGTATTCAAGCCGTTCCCCAAAACGCAACGCTTCCAGTTCGAGATACAGTGTGAGCGCTTCAATCTCCGTTTTCACCGGGATGGACGCGAGCTTCGAATTGTCGACAACGTACCTGATAAGCTTCGCAAATTTTGACAGATATTTTTGCGACGAGTCCGGATCATTGTTCGTGATAAAATACTGAACGGAGTTGATCGAATTGAAAACAAAATGCGGATTCATCTGCGCGCGCAAAGCATTGAGCTCAAATGTTGCGATCCGGTTCTGCAGAATGGATTTGCGATGATCCCGCGAGCGGATATGGCTCACGCGCCATTTGAAAAGCACAAACAACACAACCAGTATAAAAAGGATGGCGCAGCTTTTAAATATCCACGTTTGCCACCACGCGGGCAGGATCACAAAAGAAAGAACCGCTGGTGACGGACTCCAGTATCCATCGTTGCTGCTGGCCTGCACCAGGAACCGGTACTCCCCCGGAGGCAATGTCTGGTATTTTACAGAAGTGTATGGAGTGGTGATCCAGTCTGAATCCACTCCTTCCATTTTGTAACGGTACGTGATGCGGCCCGGATCCTGGAACGACAATCCGATGAACGAGATATTGAAATAATTCTGGTCGTACGCAAATTGATTCGAGCCTGCCCGCAAAGTGTCTCCGTTAACAAGCGTGCTTGTAATATACACGGGCGGTGTGTTTGTATTTCCGTTGAGATCAGCCGGATCAAAAACAGAAATTCCATTGGTGTGTACAGTCCACAGCTTACGGCCCACCCGCAGGATCGCATTCACTTCATTCGTCAGGAGCCCGTTCTGCGCACTGTACGAGGCAATGGTGTAGTTAAATCCATGGTCACGGGTGAATGCAATACGGCTCAGTCCATTGTTCGTTCCCACCCACACCACATTTCCTGAATCCATGAACACGCAGCGGCACATATTCGCGACCAATCCGTTCTCACCGAGAATATGCTCGTACGTGTTACCCGTCTTTACGATCACTCCGTTTCCACGACTCACCATCCAGATGCTCCCGTCTTCTGCTTCCGTCACGTCAACGATCCGTGAAGCGAGCAGCGGGTTGTCCTTACCGAGATAAACCAGCCCGGCATCATCGTACGTCCATACACCATTGATCGCA
>DATHKF010000265.1:0-5452 GCA_035489505.1 Bacteroidia bacterium
ATCTGCCAAATGACTCTATACACCCGATAAAAGGGTGTTTGGTTCTATTCCGTTACTTTCCCTCCCCGCGTTCTATCGCAACCGTAGGAACCACAACAAGTTACAAGAGTCTATCCGTTTACAAACGTTTAATACCGACTATTTTTCGCCCTTTGTATTATTCTTGCTGAACAGGCCGTTCATGTGAATGGCTGGAAACGTTCACATAAAAAAAACAATCCATGTCACAACTCTATGTAGCCAGTTCCATCGCGCTGTGGGACTCTCAACAGGCAAACGCTGCCTTTATGGACGCAAGCGAGAAAGTTATGCTCGCGGGCAGTTCAACAGCTGGCGGAAAAACATCCGCCACAGCGATCCAGTTTAACGGAAAAGTGCTTTGGGCGAATCAGTACCCGGGAAATTTCACGACGTTGTTTACCGGAATGACGCAACTCACCGACGGCACGTATATCGCTGTTGGCGGAATTTTCACATCCGGAAGTTCAGGCGATGAAAATATCTGGGTGGTTAATATTGATGCAAACGGGAAAAAAATCTGGGAGCAGCAATTCAATACACCCGGTGCACAAAGTTCCGGGAGCAGCGTAACAGCAACTGCTGATGGAGGTTTTGTGGTAGTCGGATGGGTTGTCCAGGCATCGGGATTATCAACCCGTATTATTCGCTTCGCCGGTAACAGGCAGGTGAAGTGGGACATCACACAACCGAAAATTGCATGTTTCAGTATAGCACCCGCTTCCGGCGGTAACTTCATTCTCAGTGGAAGAATCCCGGCGCAGGGTCTTAACTCCAACCCGGTTGCACTCTTGATTGACGGAAACGGTAAGGTACTGTTCAACACCACCTTCTCCGCGTTCAGTTTGTACGTCCTCGCCAACACAAGCGCGATACAAACAGCTGACGGCAATTTTGTGATGGTGGCCAAAACAACCATTTTCAAATTTGACAAAACAGGAAAAGTGTTGTGGTCGAATGCAACCGCCAATGGCAGCTTTGCGTCAATCGCTGAATTGTCCACAGGCAACCTGGCCATTGGTGGATCAATTGTAGTTGGTAACACCGGTGCTGCTTACGTTGTGGTAACCGACAACGGTGGAAACAACATCATCTGGGACAATACCGAAGTTACGATCCCGAGTAATTTTGCGCAGGTCTTCATCGACAAAGGTTATGACGTGGTGTGGACCGCCGGCTCTGCCCCAATCAACCTCGAGAATGCGCAGATCATATTCGCGGCTTTCAATCCGGCCAGAACACTCGTAGCTGGAAAAGCGATGGAGCTGTCTGCGAATTACAAGTAATCTGAAAAGCGCACACCGGTGAGCATGATTGTGAAGCCATTCGCGATTGTGTTGCCGGTGTTCTTCGTTTCACGCGGTTCTTAAAGCGTGCTTGTAGCCATTTACAAACGACTACAAATGACTACAAACGTTTAACAACCGACTAGTGTCACTCACGCGTTGTATTCTTGCATCACCCAAATTATATGCAAGATGAAAACAATAAGTACTTACACAGACGAAGCACTCCTGAATCAGATCCATTACCTGCGTGAACAAAAAGTGATGTTCGACTTCGACCTCGCGGTTTTATACGGTGTGGAAACCAAACGTTTAAAAGAGGCCGTACGCAGGAACCAGTCCCGATTCCCGGAAGACTTCATGTTTGAGATGTCCCAAAAGGAGTTTCAAAATCAAAGGACGCAAAATGCGTCCTTCAACACATTGAAATACAAGCCATTCTGCTTTACAGAGCAAGGTGTGGCCATGCTTTCCAGTGTTCTGAACAGCGAACGCGCCATCGAAGTCAACATCCGGATCATTCGGGTTTTCGTTAAGATGAGAGAAATGGTATCCGCGCACAAAGATATTCTGCTTAAGGTGGAGCAGATTGAAAACCTGGTCAACGATCACGATCAGCATCTTCAAAACATTTTTAAAGCGCTGAAACAATTATTAAATCCGAGAAAAAAAGCGCGCGTGAAAATCGGTTATAAAACCAAAACCGCATCAGCATGAAAACGATAACAAATTACACAGACGAAGCGCTTCTGAATCAGATTCACTACATCCGCGAACAAAAAGTAATGGTCGACAGCGACCTGGCGGTTTTATACGGAGTAGAAACCAAAAAGCTTAAACAAGCGGTGCGGCGAAACATGGAAAGATTCCCCGCTGATTTCATGTTTGAGATGGATCAGAAGGAGTTCGAAAATTGGAGGTCACAAATTGTGACCTCCAACGCCCTGAGACACAAGCCTTTCTGTTTTACAGAACAGGGAGTTACGATGCTTTCATGCATTCTGAATAGCCCCCGGGCCATTGAAGTCAACATACGCATCATCCGGATTTTCGTGAAAATGCGCGAAATGATTTCAACGCACAAAGACATTCTTTTGAAAGTAGAACAGATTGAAAACCTCGTCAACGAACACGACGGAGATCTTCAGCGCATTTTTAAAGCGTTGAACCAATTATTGAATCCAAGGAAAAAGTCGCGCGTGAAAATTGGTTATAAAACCGGGTCCGCATGAACCTGGGTGGGAATCATCCGCTAAGTTCATCCGCTCCAGTACTCCAGCTTGTCATACGGATATCGCTTCGTATGAATGGCCTTCACCTCATCGAAAATCAGTTTACGGAACTGATCAATATTCTCCTTGTCCGTTGCTGAAATAAAAATGCACGGCGTACTGAGTTTACTCATCCAGCTTTTTTCCAGTTCGGCCAGCGTGAGCACCTGCTTCTTTGTTGGATCAAGCAGGTGTTCTTCTTTGGGCGGTTCCCGGTACGCATCAATTTTATTGAACACAAGAACGGTGCGTTTATCACCCGCACCGATCTCTGTAAGCGTAGTTTTCACCACGTTCAACTGATCTTCAAACGTGGGATGAGAAATATCGACCACGTGCAGAAGAAGATCGGCTTCACGCGTTTCATCGAGCGTAGACTTGAACGACTCTACAAGCTGTGTAGGTAGTTTGCGAATAAATCCAACCGTATCACTCAGCAGGAACGGAAGATTTCCGACCACCACTTTACGCACCGTAGTATCAAGCGTGGCAAACAATTTATTCTCCGCAAACACATTGGATTTGCTCAGCACATTCATGATCGTGGATTTTCCCACGTTCGTGTAACCTACCAAAGCCACACGCACCAGCTCTCCCCTGCTCTTGCGCTGCGTAGCCATTTGTTTGTCGATGTGCTTGAGCTCTTCTTTCAGCAAAGAAATACGATCGCGGATAATACGACGGTCTGTTTCAATTTCTTTTTCGCCCGCACCACCACGCGTACCCGTACCACCACGTTGCCGTTCAAGGTGAGTCCATAGGCCCGTGAGCCGCGGAAGTAAATACTGGTACCGCGCCAGTTCAACCTGTGTGCGTGCGTGCGAGGTTCTTGCACGGTCGGCAAAAATATCGAGGATGAGTAAATTCCGGTCGATCACTTTCTTTCCGAATTCTTTTTCGAGGTTACGTTGCTGCGACGGAGAAAGTTCATCATCAAAAACGACTACATCAATTTTGTTATCCTCGAGATACTTTTTGATTTCTTTGGCCTTGCCCGAGCCAATGTAAAACTTCGGATCGGGGTGTTCGAGGCGCTGTGAAAAACGCTTCACGGGAACCAACTTCGCTGTGGTCGCAAGGAACGCGAGTTCATCCAGGTATTCTTCCAGCATGTCGGCATCCTGGCGTTTGTCAATTACACCAACGAGTACCGCCGTTTGTTCTTGCTGAGAAAGTTTCAGGTTTTCAATCATCGCAATGATTCAATGTGCTTCACAACCGCGTCCATCTCTTCCTTCGTCAACTGACTCCCGAAACCGCGCATGCCATTTCTTCCGTTTGTAACCACATCCAATGTTGCATCATGCGAAAGCACGCTCGTTGACAAATCGGTTGCCCCCGACATCTGCGCCTTGCCGTCTTTTCCGTGACAAATCACGCAATTGTCTGAATAGATCTGCGAGCCGAAAATTGGTGCTTTGCTGGTCTCCGTGCGCTCCGGTTTCGTTCCGCCGCTGCTGGAGCAGGAATAAACAAGTGTTGCAGGCACCCACAGCATAGCAAAAACAAAAAATAATTTCCTCATAAGAATCAAAGATTAAAACCAGCCACGCGCTGCAAACATTTCACGAAAAGGCCACGGAATACATGCGAGTACTACCAGCAGAACAATGGTAAACATCCACGCAATGGTCTTGTGTTTTTTCGCATCAGAAGAAGCTTTCTTGGCTTTCGCACTTCCGATCGTCAGGAGAATTGCAGCCAGCAACATTCCGATGCTGTGTTCCACAGTGAAAAAACGAATGGAAGGTTCCTTCATTTCTCCCATGAGCTGGTGCCACTTGTTACCAAAAAACAAAATGAATCCAATCACAACCTGGATGTGAAAAAACATCACCGTGAACGTTGCAAGTTTTTTGTCGATCGGCAAATAAGTTTTGTTTCCCATCACACCACCAATGGCTTTGAAAGCAGTAACGATAAGCAACAGGAGGGCAATCCATCGAAGACCCGAGTGTGCATATAAAAGTATGTCCATGCTTGCGCGTTTTTAGTCAGGCAAAAATACTGAAAAACAGGAGTTTTCCACCGTTCATCCGGCCTGCATCCAATATGCGTGAAAATTAAGATACATTTGCCTCTTATTGATCGGATATCGCTGATGAAACACCTTCTTTTTTCAACCGCGTTCGCTTTGCTTTCCTTCGGAGCCGCAGCGCAGGTAACTACATTTCCAACCAACGGAGCTCCCGACCCGAAACATACCATTTTTGCATTCACACATGCACGCATCCAGGTTGATCCCGAAACGGTGATCGAGAACGGAACCATGCTCGTTCAGGATGGACGTATCACTGCCGTTGGCGCTGCGGTTATTGTTCCGAAGGAAGCAGTTACCTACGATCTTACCGGGAAATACGTTTACGCATCGTTCATTGATCCGTACACCACGTATGGAATGCCCGAGATGAAAAGACGCGGATGGAATCCCGATCCGCAATACAACACAAACCGCGATGGTGCGTTTGGCTGGAACGATGCATTGAAACCGGAGAACAATGCCAATGCACTGTTTGTCTCCAGCACCTCTTCTGCTGAAGAATACCGCGCGTGCGGATTTGGCACCGTGATGATGTTTGCAAAAGACGGGATCGCGCGCGGAACCGCTGGTGTTGTAACACTCAACGCCGAAGATGGCGACAACAAAGTCATGCTGAAAGACAAAGCAGCTGCTTGTTATTCATTCGACAAAGGTTCATCGAGCCAGGAATACCCGAGTTCATTGATGGGAGCAATCGCATTACTTCGCCAGACGTATTACGATGCCGACTGGTACCGCACAGCGAAAAACAAAACAGAATACAACCTCACACTTGAAGCGTGGAATACCAACCAGGGCTTGCCTTCCATTTTTGAAACAACAGACAAGTGGAATGT
>DATHKF010000266.1:0-9555 GCA_035489505.1 Bacteroidia bacterium
ACATACCATACCCGAGTCCGTCGAGTTGCTCAACGAATTCTGTGCGGTAACATCCGTTCGGAAAATATTCCTGGTACTCAAACTGCGGTGCGGCAACCACCGGACAAATGCACACGAGGTGCGGTGGATTTTCTTTAGCCGTCTGGTATTGCACTTTTCCGAGTGCAGAAGGTCCCCACGTTCCAATCGTGTCGTTGCTCCAGGTTTGTGTGGCAATCCATTCCACCACGTCATATCCGTCTTCACCGCGTGAAGGAGCGCCCACGTATGCTGCACCCGCTCCGCCATAAAATCCGCGCCAGTCAACGATCACAATTGCGTATTCGCTGGAGTCAATATCCGTTCCTATTCCCAGCGGAAGACCAAAGTGGTACCACAACCGGTTGTATGGCGTCTGAATGAGAATCACCGGTCCGGAAGTCCACCCGGCAGGCAGGTACACATCAGCAGGGATTTTTTCTCCGTCGCGCAGCGAAATCGAATCCACTTGTGGAACGAGGATTTGGGAGGAGAGGAGGATAGGGAAGAGGGCGGCGATGAGTAGCGTAGAAAGGTGTTTCATGCGATGGATTTTGGGTCAGGGGTCAGGATGAAATTGGTTTCGCGCGTTTGACGTTTCCCGATGACAAAGGTTTAACGCCCCCGGTATATCCCTACCAAATAAGTTTGGTTTTGTACTTATCAAAATACCCATCCATAGTGATGATGGAATATTTTTCGGTTAATGCCTGGGCTATGATCATTCGATCAAACGGGTCGCGATGATGAAATTTCAGGCGTGAAACCCGCATTAAATGATCAGTGGTGATGGGCAGTACCGTGATACCATTGCTTTTCAGGTCCTCTGCGAATTCCGAAATACTCACATCCATGGCCAACTTGCCAATCGATATTTTTATGGATATTTCCCACAGTGAGGCGATACTGATAAAACATACACTCTCCGCATCCTCAATGATGTTTCGGGCTGTTTTCGAGAGTAACCTGTCGCCGGATTTATACCAGAGAGCGGTATGAGTGTCCAATAAATAACTCATCAGCTATATGGCTCAAAATCTTCAAGGGGTGCATCAAAATCTTTGCTCATTTTGATTTTGCCTTTAAGGCTGCCGAACCCGCGTTTTTTCCTGGTAGGTTTTTTGACCTTCTTCTTATAAAGATCCGCAACAAATTCTGCTACCTGATTTTTTAATTCTTCGGGTAGTGCATTTATGGTTGCGTTAAGATCCTTGTAAGGCATACAACAAATTTACAAAATTGCTCTGCGGGGATCAAATTTAACGCCTCATTTTTTTAAACATAAATGGCATTAAATAACAACCCGTTAATTTTCGATGCTCTTTTAAAACGGCAAATCATCCGGAGAATCCGGCAACATCGCCGGGTGGTTCGGATCGTTGATATCCGCCGGGTTGAAATTCTGTTGCTGCGATGGATACGTGTTTTGCTGCACACCCGTGTTTTGCGGTGAAGGATTCTGCTGCTGGGGCGTGTAAGGTTTATGCACCGTTCCCTGCTGCAAATCGTTGCTTTGCGGGCGTGAAAGAATCGTGAGCACATCACCGAAAATTTCTGTGGTATAACGTTTGTTTCCTTCTTTGTCTTCCCAGCTGCGCGAACGGATTTTTCCTTCGATGTACACCTGTTGTCCTTTTCGCAGGTATTTCTCTGCTACTTCGGCCAGGCGGCGCCACATCACAATCTGGTGCCATTCGGTTTGTTCCTGCTTGTTGCCGTTTTTGTCGCGGAACGATTCGGTTGTGGCTACTGGAAAATTCGCTACTGCGATTCCACCTTCGAGGTAACGTACTTCAGGATCTTTCCCGAGGTTACCAATGAGAATTACTTTGTTGACTCCAGCCATAGTTATAGTGCGTAAAATATTTAGCCTAGTGTGAAAAGATATGTAAAGGTAAGGAAAGTAGGTAGCGGAAAATAGTAGGGAGTAGGCCAGTAGGCAGTCGAGGACTAGCATGCTGCCTACTGGCCTACTCCCTACTAAACAACTCCTTCAGGTTCTTCGCCAACAGTATCGGAAACGCAAACTTCTCCAGCTCACTGATCGCCACCTTCCTGTACTCCTCCGGCAAAACCACCTTCCCTTTCACCTCCGCAAAAATAAACCGCACATGTAATTTCCGGTGACTCAACAGGTGAATATGTTCCTCAGAAATTCCTGTAATCTTCACCGGAATATTTCCAACGATCTTTTTCCACGAAGAAATTTTCACCACCTGTTTTTCTTCCAGTACCGCCACCGATTCAATCAACGGAAAATCGTGAAGTCCCTGCCAGATGTCTTTTCCCGTACGCTGACGAATAAACGTGTTCTTCCCGTTTTTCAGAATGAGATAATAGAAATACCGGTTTGATACTTTCGTTTTATTTCCCTTGATGGGTAAACGCGTCACCAATTTTTTCTTCAATGCCACGCACGAGAGCCGGAATACGCACACCGAACAATCGGGATTCCGAGGCGTGCATTGCCGGGCGCCAAATTCCATCATGGCCTGGTTGAATGTGCCGGGGTCTTTGGCAGGAATCAGCTCCGCGGCAATTTCACGGAATTCTTTTTTGCCGGCCGTGGAATCAATGGGTGTTTGGATCCCGAAATACCGCGAGAGAAAACGATAGACGTTCCCATCGACAACCGGCTGGGCCTCGTTAAAACAGATGGACGAAATCGCCGAAGCGGTATAATCGCCTATTCCCTTCAGTTTTAGGAGTCCCGCGTGATCGCCTGGGAATTTCCCGCTCATTTCCCCGGCAATGATCCGCGCTGTGGCGTGCAGGTTCCGCGCACGGCTGTAATAGCCCAGTCCCTGCCAGGTTTTGAGCACATGATCTTCGGTTGCTGCCGCAAGACTTTGCACATCGGGGTAATTTTCGACAAAAGCGTGGTAATAGGCCGTTCCCTGTTCAACACGGGTCTGCTGAAGGATGATTTCCGAAAGCCATACCTTGTAGGGGTCTTTTGTGCCTCGCCAGGGCAAATTCCGCTTGTTTTTGCGGTACCAATTAAGCAGTTCAGCAACGAAATCCATTGACTTTCCGAAAGTTCCGTATCAAAAGTAGGCTCAAAATTTGGGTGATCGGTGAAAAATCGTAATTTTGCACCCTCGAAATTGTTTGAGATAGCAGGTAAACCCTTGAAAATAAATAAATTATAGCATGACAAAGGCAGAAGTAGTATCCGAGATTGCTGAAAAAACCGGGATAGAAAAAATCCAGGTTCAACATTCAGTAGAGACATTTATGAAGGTGATTAAGAATTCACTGGGGAAAGGTGACAATGTGTATCTCCGTGGATTTGGAAGTTTCGTCGTGAAACGCCGTGCAGAAAAGACTGGCCGTAACATTTCGAAAAACACAACTGTAATTATTCCGGCACACAACGTTCCTGCATTCAAGCCAGCGAAAACGTTTGTTGACCGTGTGAAGAAGAATGTGAAGGTTGGAGAATAAATAATAACTGAACATGCGCAAGTTAGGTACTTCCCATTGGGTCATTCTGTTTGCGTGTGTTTGTACCATCGTTCTTTTAGGTTTTGCGAATACATCACCCTCGAAAGGAAAACAGCCCGAAGTTGCTCAGCAACCGCAAGGAATTTCGCTTGAGGAGGTGATCAAGGAGGAAAGAAGCTTACTCAAACCCGATCAATCGGGCGTGATTGCATCGCTGGAGCAGGCCATTAAGGCTGAAAATGACGTTGTGCACCGCGGACAGTTGTATGATTCGCTGGTGAAATATCTCGGGCGTTCAGGTAATTACGTTCTTGCATCGTTTTATGCAGAGCAGAAAGCCAAACAGAACAACGGTTCAGGCAGCGACTGGATGGCGGCAGGAGAACGTTACCGTTCGGCAGCATCTTTCCAGAAGCATGAAGACCATCTTCCTCCCTTGTATGAATCTGCGATCCGGTGTTTCAGCAAAGCGCTTGAACTCGATCCAACTAATCTTGACGCGAAAGTTGGACTGGGAATAGCCATTGTTGACGGAACAACAGACCCGATGAAAGGAATAACTATCCTTCGTGAGGTCGAAGCTGCAGATTCCACGCATATAAATGTGCAACTTGCGCTCGCTGATTTTGCTGTCCGTTCGAAACAGTACGACAAAGCGATTGAAAGGTACAAGCGTGTGCTGACCTTGAAACCGGAATTCTACGCCATTCACCTCAGTCTTGCTGAGTTGTATGAAGTACAAAGCGATACAGCACAGGTGATCGTTCACCTGGAAGCCTATGCAAACGTTACCGACGATCCGGTAATGAAAGCAGAAATTGAAAAAGCCCTCGAAGCTTACAAAAGCCCGGGGTCCAAATAAAGAAACAACAAGTACTAACGCATTAAAACAGTTTTTATGCCAAGCGGAAAGAAGCGCAAACGTCATAAGATGGCTACCCACAAGAGGAAGAAACGCCTCCGGAAGAACCGTCACAAGAAAAAATAAGATTCAATAGGTTTAGATAGTTCCTGGTTTGCGGATTGCGCAAACCGGGAACTAAAAACCGTTGCCCCTTGTATTTCTGAAAATCGCGCAATATCCTTCTTCTGTCAGAAGCCGGACAATTGCGCCCGCCTGAACGTCAAATGCGGTCAGGCACTTATGTATCTAAAACTTAAAACGTGTCCAACGAACTGATCATTGATGCATCAGGCTCTGAAGTGGTGATCGCCCTTCTGAACGACAAGCGTTTGGTTGAACTCAATCGGGAGAAAACCAACACGCAGTTCGCAGTAGGCGATATCTACCTGGGTCGTGTGCGTAAGGTCATGCAAGGGCTGAATGCAGCTTTCGTGGATGTCGGTTATGAAAAAGATGCTTTCCTGCATTATTTTGACCTCGGTCCGCAGGTACTTTCCTTGAACAAATATGTCCGGATGACGGTCACAGGCAAGCAGAAACATGCTGCACTGGCGTACTTCAAACTGGAGCAGGACATACACAAAGACGGAAAGATTGCCAACGTACTCCAAAGTGATCAACCTGTTCTCATCCAGGTTGCCAAAGAACCTATTTCAACAAAAGGTCCGAGGATCACATCCGAATTATCGCTAGCAGGCAGGTACATCGTTCTCATTCCTTTCGCGGATAAAGTTTCTGTTTCACAGAAAATAAAAAGCAGCGAAGAACGTGAACGATTAAAGCGGCTCATCCAATCCATCAAGCCAAAAAACTTCGGGGTAATTGTCCGGACAGTGGCTGAAGGAAAAGGAGTTGCTGATCTTGATGCCGACATGAACGACCTCGTAAACAAGTGGAACACCTGTTTCGAGGAACTGACGAAAGCAAAACCACCTTACCGTGTACTCGGTGAGATCAATCGCACTTCTGCTATTTTGCGGGATATGCTCAACGCATCTTTCGGCGCCATTCATGTAAATGATGAGCGCATGTTTGATGAGATCAAAGAGTATCTCCAGACCATTGCGCCCGACAAGGAGAAGATCCTGAAGCTGCACAAAGGCACTACACCCATTTTCGAACATACGGGCGTAGAAAAACAAATCAAAGCCCTCTTTGGTAAAACAATTACCATGAAGAGCGGCGCGTACCTAATCATCGAGCATACCGAAGCGCTCCACGTGATCGACGTAAACAGCGGCAACCGTTCCAAATCGCAGAGCGACCAGGAAGGAAATGCGCTCGACGTAAACATGGAAGCTGCTGCAGAAGTTGCACGTCAGCTCCGCCTGCGCGATATGGGTGGAATCATTGTCGTTGACTTTATCGACATGCATTCGCCGCTCAACCGCAAAGCGCTTTACAACAAGCTGCGCGACGAGATGAAAACCGATCGTGCGAAGCACACGATTTTACCTCCAAGCAAATTCGGACTGATCCAGATCACCCGTGAGCGCGTTCGCCCGGAGATGAACATTGACACCGCGGAGAAATGTCCAACCTGCGGAGGTACCGGGCAGATCCAGTCGAGTGTGCTTATTGTCGACCAGATCGAAAACAATCTTCGCTACATCCTGAAGGAACAGAACGAACCTTCGGTTACGCTTTGTGTACATCCGTACCTCGAAGCATACCTTACTAAAGGATGGTTGTGGAATTCGCAAAAAGCGAAATGGAAGAAAAAATTTGGTCGTCCTGTGGACGTGAAAGCGGTTTCATCGTATCACTTCCTGGAGTATCATTTCCTCAACAAGAATGAGGATGAGATAAAAATGTAATTGGCTGATCCAATCAGGTAATCAACCAATCGAAATTGACCAATTGAATCCCGGGCTGAAAGGTTCGGGATTTTTTTGTGGATTTTTTCGGAGTTCGCTGGGCTCACAACGCTTTTTTTTGCCGCAGATTACGCAGATTTTCTGCCTGTTGGTGTTACGCGCAATGCCTGCGCACCGGACAATCATCAAAATTATTTTAGCAGGTGACGCTAAGTTTCGAATCTGCGCCATCAGCGAAATCTGCGGCAAAAAAATCTCCCTGTACAATGGTTACGCACTATGCCTGCGCACCGGACAATCCGGACCGCATTTTTTTAGCGCCTGCGGCAGCAAGGAATTTTCTTTTTCTTTCCCTTTCACTTCGTTCAAGGGATATGCGACTCCTCTGGAGTCGAAACGAGCGATTGATCCCGGAGGGATCGCATGTCCCTTGAACGAAGTGAAAGGGCATATTAAAATTCCTTGCTGCCGCAGGCGCGTCCTGAGCTTGCGAAGGACCTGAATGTCTACCTTTGATCTCATGGAGAATTTACCTCAAGGCATTTCCATCCTTTTCATTGGCACAATATTTCTGACCATATTTTTATTTGCAAAAGCAACGCCATCGCGATTTATCACGGTGGCGTTTTTGCTTGCATGGACGATCGTTTTTATTGCTTTGGGGAAACTGGATGTGTTTTCGGATACAACCGTAATGCCGCCCCGTTTTATTTTCATGATGGGACCGGCGATTCTTGTGATGATTCTTTTCTTCGCAACAAAAAAAGGAAGATCAGTCATCGATCGGATGGATATCAAAGCGCTCACACTCGTGCATGTTGTTCGTCTTCCCGTTGAAATTGTTTTGTTCCTGCTCGCAGTCCACAAAACGATTCCGGAACTCCTCACTTTTGAAGGAAGAAATTTTGACATCATCATGGGCATCACGGCGTACCCGATGGCCTGGTGGATATTCACGCGTGGCGGATCACGAAAATTATTGCTCGCGTGGAATATTCTCGGACTCGTTCTTCTTTTCAACGTTGTGATTCACGGTGTGCTTTCATTGCCGTTTCCGTTCCAACAATTTGCGTTTGAGCAACCGAATGTAGCGATGTTGCACTCACCGTATTTGTTGCTGCCGGGATTGATTGTGCCGGTGGTGATGTTCTCGCATTTTGCGACTATCAGATTGCTGTTGCGGAAATAGACGCAAAGCCCGCAGAGGTCGCAAAGGAAATCGCAAAGGGTTTGGGATAGAAGGCAAAGAGCGCAAAGGAATCGCTTCGCGATCATGCAGTACTCAGTGCTTCCCGATTGTACACAGAATACGCGGAACGCACGGAATTTCACAGAAACGAATACACCCAAATTCCGCGGACTTCTGTGAATTCAGTGCATTCCGCGTACCATTTTTATTTCAAATCGCGCAGCGATTCAAATCCGTATTGATCCGCTTAATCAGTGTAATCTGCGTTCTATTAAACTCAAAATCGCGCAGCGATTCTCTGCGAAAACCTTTGCGTTCTCTGCGGCTTTGCGTCTATACTCAGTGTCCGCCCTCGAACGCATAATGCGCATAATCCGCCAGCACAATATTCAAAAACTGCGGAGAAGGCAATTGCCGCGGATCAGGATTTACATTCATCGTTTGCTTCACCTTGGCGGCAAGCGTTTCCATCAATGCAAAATTGGCCGTGCTGTACGACTGCTGCATGATGTTGCGGATGATGTTCATGTCTTTATCAGTAAGCACAGCTACCTGCGGAAATACCACGCGGTACGAGGGATTGATCTGCGCGAGAATGGTGCTGCGTATTGAGTTGCGAACCTTGGTGCGTATAACAATCGTTCCGGCAATCATGTCGCCAATGCGCTGACTTTTTCCGCTGATCAATGCAACAGGTAAAGCAAGCGAAGTGAAAATTCCTGTTTCTCCTTCGAGAATACGTGTGACCCAACGGAAAGCAAAATCGCCAAGACCGGCAGGAGTTCCATCCACCTTCACAACTCTCAATCCGAGTACCATTTTCCCGAAGGAACGCCCATTGAAAATGGATTCACACCAGAGCGTGTACGTAATTACGGGCAAGGGAAGCAGCAGGTAAATCAGCGGCCCGATTTCCTGTTGTGTTTCCCAGCTGAACGCCGTGATGATCTGTCCGGCCAGGAGATAGATCAGAACAAAATACGCCACGAACATCACCAGGTCCAGCAGCCGCGCAAGAATACGTTCGCCCGCTGAAGCAACTTCGTAATTGATGATTACGTTCTGGGTGGTATTTATACGGGCGGTATCGCTCATGGAGTGAAGTTAGGAAAGTTCCGGAAATC
Organism: Bacteroidia bacterium; assembly: GCA_035489505.1. Lineage (GTDB taxonomy): Bacteria > Bacteroidota > Bacteroidia > Palsa-965 > Palsa-965. The sequence continues at coordinate 8,500 of DATHKF010000266.1, forward strand.
AAGGGTGATGGTTTTTTCACCGCGGAGGCGCGGAGGCGCAGAGGAAGCGCAAAAGTTTTGTTGGGAGCCGGGTTCGCAAGAGATCGCTACGCGATAGTGTTCCTCAAGTGTTGCTCAATCGCGCAGCGATTCTTGCGCCCTCTGCATCCTTGCGGCAACTATTATAAACACTGATGGTTACGACTCTGCGCCTCCGCGCCTCTGCGGTGAAATATCAAGAAATAAATCGCGCAGCAATACAATTTAAAGTTGCACCGTCACCAAAATCATCTCCGTAGCCGCCGTCGACTGCATGTGCATGATCTGCTCCTCACCTTCATGATCACAAAACAGGAAATCTCCTTTTTTCAATTCCGCAGAACCCGTGCCGATAATCACACGCAGGGAACCGGTGAGCAAATACACTGCACTGAAAGAAGTCTTTGACTTGAACGCGATGGTTTCCTCGCCACGGTCTTTCAGCGTTATTGCCTGCAGTTTTCCTGAAGTCTTTTCTTTGGTCATCAGGTTGAAATCCGTCACTTTTCCTTTGGCGGTTGTTGGCCATTCACCATCGAAAACATCGTAGTCAAATTTCTCCAGGTGTTTTTTGTAACGGCCTTTGTGATCAATGTCGAGCACACCATCCAGGATCATGAGGTGACGCGTTACTCCCGGCATAAATGTGAAGGTAGATTCTTCCGTTTCCACTGTAGCCGAACTGATCCGGAACAGAAAATTGAATTTCGTGTATTCCGCACCTTCCGGAAAAATAGCCAGCTGCGTGGTGGTTCCGCCGGCCCATTGGGCGGTGGTTCTGTCTTTGGGTTTGGAATGGTGTATTTTCATTCTTTAACAAAGATAATGCAGTTGGGAGTACGGAGTCGGGAGTTTGTAGGCTAAACCTGGATCCTTCGAAGAACGGTATTGTAATTGCCGTCCTTGACTGAAGCTTCCCTTCGAAGCTATTGGGTTAAGCCTCCGGTCTCTCGCCTCTGAACTCCCGACTATTTTCCTATCTTCAACCAATGAAAGAAATCACCTTTCTGCGGCAGAATTACCAGCGCTGGATGGAAT
>DATHKF010000267.1:0-2417 GCA_035489505.1 Bacteroidia bacterium
CAGGAAAAATTCCTTCGTTTGGAATTCCACTTTCCACGAAACCAATACACCGGCAACAACCACCAGTGCGGTGAGCAGGATCATGGCAATTGAAATTCCGTCAATCCCGATGTGATAATTGATGAACATCGATTTGAACCAAACGTGTTTCTCTTCGAACAGGAACTGCGCATTCATTCCTGCCTTACGCATGATGAGGTACTTCGCAAAGATAAATCCAGCTACGCCCAACTGGCCCACGGACCCGATCAGCGAAGTCCACTTCACCTGCTCATTCGATCTGCAGAAGATGATGAACAGGGCAGTAAGAAACGGAATAATGATAAGTAGCGATAAACTCATAAACGCATTGACTTATTTAATTAGGTCCAGAGAAATACAAACAGGAGTACAAATCCAAGCAGTCCACTGAAAAAGTAAACTGCGTAGCCCTGCACCTTGCCGCTTTGCATTCCACGCAATGTTTCCGATAAATTTTCTGAAGCGGTTGCCGAGAGATTGATTGCACCGTCAACAATATTCTTGTCGAACCACGCGGCAATGGCACCAAATGTTCCGAAAATAATTTTCTTCGTGACGAAAAGATAGATCTCGTCGATGTAAAATTTGTTGTACGCGCCCTGGTAAACCGTTTTCAATCCGCTCGCAATTTTCTGCGGAACCGCACTCACCTTCCGGTAGAATACAGCTGCAAGCAGGATAGCGCCGATAGCGAGTGAAACCGGAAGAATAGCTGCGGTCAGGTGAAATTCGGAATGGATGGCTTGACCGTCGCTGGTTACGAATTCTCCGAACGGAATAAATCCGGCGCCCATAGAAAGGATCGCGAGAATGATCAACGGAATTTTCATCGCCCATGGCGCTTCTCCGTGATGACCATCATCGTGATGATCTGAACCGTGATGTGCCGGTTTGTATTCTTTGCTCCAGAAAATACTGAAATACAAACGGAACATATAAAATGCGGTCAACGCTGCTGTTCCGATCGCACACCAGTAGATCAACGGATTGCTGTGATGCGCAGCTGTGAGGATTTCTTCTTTGCTGAAGAATCCGGCGAACGGTGGAATACCGGAGATCGCGAGACATGCAATCAAGAAAACGATATGCGTTACCGGCATGTGTTTGCGCAAACCGCCCATGTCTTTCATGTCGTTGCTGTGCACGTAGTGAATTACCGCACCTGCACCGAGGAACAGCAAGGCCTTGAACATGGCGTGCGTAAACAGGTGAAAGAATGATGCCGAAAATCCAAGTCCGTTTTCTCCACCATAACCGGAAACACCGAGTGCAAACATCATGTAACCGATCTGCGACATGGTGGAATATGCGAGTACACGTTTAATGTCTGTTTGCGTACACGCTATGACCGCAGCGAACATGGACGAGAAAACTCCTACGTACGCGACGACATCGAGTGCGGCCGGACACGACAAGGCAAAGACCGGAAACATTCGCGCAACGAGAAATACTCCCGCCACAACCATCGTTGCTGCGTGGATCAAAGCGGAAACCGGTGTAGGGCCCTCCATCGCATCCGGGAGCCAGATGTGTAACGGGAACATCGCTGATTTTCCTGCGCCGCCGATAAACACGAGGACAAGTCCCCAGGTGAGTGCAGAAATTCCAAGGAAACCTGCTGATGCAATAGCAGTAAGATGCGTTCCTTCCACTGTCAGACGGTGGATCATCGTATCAAAATCGAGCGTGCCGGTGTAATACGAAAGGATGAGAATACCGATGAGGAATCCGGCATCCGCAAAACGTGTAACGATGAATGCTTTTTTCGAAGCAGCAACAGCTGATGGTTTATCGAAATAATACCCGATCAGCAGGAACGATGAAACGCCAACGAGTTCCCAGAAAATGTACATCTGGAAAATGTTTGTTGACAGAACAAGTCCCAGCATGGAGAACGTAAACAAACCGAGGTATGAATAATACGTGGCGTAACGTTCCTCGCCCTTCATATACCCGAGACTGTAGATGTGAACCATGAGTGATACAAACGTCACCACCACAATCATAATCATCGAGATCGGATCCATCATGGCGCCCATGTCAATGGAAACACCTTCAGAGAAAGGCAGCCACACCGATTTGAATGCATACATGTGCTGGTACACACCATCTACTTTTCCGGTAATGAAAAAGTATTTGTACGCGGTCATTAAACTGATCGTCCCCGAAACAAGCAGCAGGATCGTGCCGAACATTCCGCTGGCTTTTGGAAAATACTTCCGGCCAAACAACACGATCAGCAGGAATCCCGCAAGCGGCAATCCGGGTACAAGTAATAATGCAAGCGAATCTGACATAAACAGTTTGTTATAACCTCAGGCTATCGGCATCTTCCGCATCAATCGATTTCCTGTTGCGGTACAGGTTGATGATAATAGCAATCGCGACAGCTGCTT
>DATHKF010000268.1:0-13427 GCA_035489505.1 Bacteroidia bacterium
TAACCTGGACAATGGATACAATCCTGCCAGCGTTCCACCAGGACGGAACAGGCGCTAACGATTCTTACGGCATGTGCCACCTCGCATTTTCTACAAACGGACAAACCGGTTACGCAGTATTCTTTGGTGTTCAGGCTTTGGCTTCAACTCCTGAGACACGCTCTTTCCAGCCTATCGTTTACAGCACAACGGATGGCGGCACTACGTGGTCAGCTGCATGGGCTCCTTTCGATTATTCAACGATCGGGATCATCAGCCAGAACATTATTCCTACCAGCGCAGGAGATGTGAAGCCTTGGTTCTCTATGAACAATGGTTCTGATGCAGTCGTTGACAACAACGGAAACCTGCACATTGTTTGCACAGTAGAAAGCGGTTATTCTGATCACGATGATTCACTGGGATACACATCTACATTCAGCAACATCCCTGCAGGAATGGCCCACCACTACATCTACGACGTGTACACAACAGGTGCAAACACATGGGATGCGATCCTGATCGATTCCCTGGTTACTACCAACACAACTACTGCATCAATCTTCTCGTACATGTCAACACCGCTTGATATCGATGCACGTATCCAGGTTTCTTCAAGCCCAAGCCGCGATCACCTGTTCTACTTCTGGGCAGACAGCGATCCTAGCCTTGCTGGTGGCGAAAATGCATTCGGAAACCTTTACGGAGTTGGTGTTGACTGGACTACAAACATGCGTACAGCCAGAGAGCAATTTACGTTCACTGATGACGCGTACTTCTTCTATGCGTCGAACAACGCCCTGATCAGCGGCAGCACGTACAGCATTCCTGCGACCAATTCAATTGACCGCGATGGTTCACACGCTACTGAGAACACATTTGATCACTATTACATCAATACAGTTTCATTTGACGAAAGTGATTTCACGCTGGCAATCGGAATCAACGAAGCAGTAGCTTCTTTCGGAACTGTTGCTACTTATCCTAACCCGGCTAACGAAGCGGTGAACGTAAACATTACCCTCAACAACAACGAGGCAGTAGTAGTTACAATGTACAACGCGCTCGGGCAAGCTGTAGTTACTGAAAGCCGCAACATGAATGCAGGTGCAAATACAATTCAACTGAACACAGCGAATCTTGAAGCTGGCGTTTATTACCTGACTGTATCTGCAGGAACTGCTTCTACAACTTCTAAAGTTGTGATCCAGTAATCAGCAGAATTAACGTTTTAAAGGGTGCCGTCAGCAGGTCTGACGGCACCCTTTTTTTATGGACGGCGCTGCTTGAGACCAATAGTTTTCTTAGCTTTGATCATTAAAACTGAATTCCTAACCTGTTAAAACATATCAAAATGAAAAAAGGATTACTTCTTGTGATCGGAGTAACAGCAACACTTGGAATGGTTGCACAGCAGCAAGTAAGAGTAGCCAAGAAGATGAACCTCACTCTTGAGCAAACTAAAAATGCTGATGCTGAGAGCCCAAGCTTCTACTCCAATGCGAACGCCTCTCAACGGAGCGGAGCGAACCCTACGGTTCAGGTAGCCGGAACAATGTTTTCAAGTTCATACAACGCGAATACCTTGCTTGTTGCACAATCTAATTGTATGACCGCCAATCAGGCCCTTGGTGTTGCATTGTTTACGCACCGCATGTCTTTCGATTGGTCAGTTGCAGGTGTAAACAGCGGTTACATCCAGGGTACCTGGACAACCAACAACGGAACATCATGGGATTCCATGTACTTTGATAATGACGGTTCCCAACTTTTCCGTTACCCTTCCGGGGCGATCATTAACCCTGTAGGCAACACGACCATGTCCAATGCATGGCTCGCAGTTGTAGGACCTTGGACTCCAACCGCTGGTTGGGAAGGTTACTACCAGTGCGCAGCTCCGATTATTCCGGGCATGGGTAACACAGGTGTTGGAGTTGCATCCAACAACCTCAACTCATTCCAGCGTATTGACATGGCTTCTTACTCAGACAGCTCTGTATGGGTAACAGGCGAGCTTGTTACTAACGACGAAGTTGCTGCCAACGGATTTCGCGGTGCAGCATTGAATCACGGTGTGTTTGACGGCACAACAGTTACCTGGACCATGGATTCCATCAAGCCTTCGTTCCACCAGGACGGAACAGGTGCAAATGATGTTTACAGCATGACACACCTCACATTCTCTGCAAACGGACAAATTGGTTACTGCGTATTTTTCGGTGTTCAGGCTTCGGCTTCAACTCCTGAGACACGTGCTTTCCAACCTATCGTTTACAGCACAACGGATGGTGGAACTACATGGTCAGCTGCATGGGCTCCTTTCGATTATTCAACGATCGGAATCATCAGCCAGAACATCTTCCCTAGTTCAGCCGGAGACATTAAGCCTTGGTTCTCTATGAACAACGGTTCAGACATGGCTGTTGACCACAACGGAAACCTACACATTGTTTGTACAATCGAAAGCGGTTATTCTGATCACGACGATTCACTGGGATACACAACTACATTCAGCAATATCCCTGCAGGAATGGCGCATCACTACATCTATGACGTTTACACAACAGGTGCAAACACGTGGAATGCGATCCTGATCGATTCTCTGGTTACTACCAATACAACTACTGCGTCACCTTTCTCTGACGGAACAACCCCTTTTGATCTTGATGCCCGTATCCAGATCTCTTCAAGCCCAAGCCGCGATCACCTGTTCTACTTCTGGGCAGACAGCGATCCTAACCTGGCTGGTGGTGAGAACGCTTTCGGAAACCTTTACGGTGTAGGTGTTGACTGGACTACAGACATGCGCACTGCACGCAAGCAGTTTACAAACACTGATGATGCGTACTGGCACTACACGTCAAACAACACATTGATCAGCGGAAGTACATACACTATTCCTACTTCCAATTCAATCGACCGCGACGGTTCGCACAACACAGCAACTACTTTCGATCACTATTACATCAACGACGTAACGTTCGACGAAAGTGAATTCACACTGGCAATCGGAATCAACGAAGCAGTAGCTTCTTTCGGAACTGTTGCTACTTACCCTAACCCGGCTAACGAATCAGTTAACGTAAACGTTACCCTCAACAACAACGAGGCTGTAGTAATTACGATGTACAACGCGCTCGGACAGGCTGTAATTACTGAAAGCCGTAACATGAATACAGGTTCAAATACTGTTCAGCTGAACACAGCTAATCTTGATGCTGGTGTTTACTTCCTGACGGTAGCTGCAGGAACTGCTTCAACAACTTCTAAAGTTGTTATTCAGTAATTAGCGGATCTAAAGTTTTCAAAGCGTCCCGTCGGCCCAGCTGACGGGACGCTTTTTTTATTGGCCATACCGCCCTGTTTTGTGCCAGTTTGTCCACACACGCGGCCGCTGTTCTGACATTCTTGCGTTAATCCGCCCTCAATTCGCAATTGGATCGTGTTTTGAGGCTAATCCTGCAAAGGAAATTACCAATGAACCTCAATAATTTTACATTAAAATCGCAGGAAGCGATCCAGCAGGCCCAGCAGATTGCGATGACGGATGGTCACCAGGCTGTTGAAACCGGGCATTTGCTGAAAGGCATTTTGAGTGTGGATGAAAATGTGACACCGTTTCTGCTCAAAAAACTGAACGTTAACGGAAACCTGTTTGGACAGCTTGCCGACCGCATTGTGCAATCTTACCCCAAAGTGGCGGGCGGAGGCCAGTACTTGTCCAATACGGCCAACAAGGCCCTTGTAAAGGCCGTAAACGCGCTCAAGGAGTTCAACGACGAGTTTGTATCCATCGAACACCTGTTGCTGGGCATATTGGATGCCGGCGACCAGGTTGGCCAGATGATGAAAGACCAGGGCATCACCGCCAAAGACCTGAAAGCGGCCATCAAAGATTTGCGCAAAGGCGAACGCGTAACCAGCGCTTCGCAGGAAGAAACCTACAACGCACTTTCGAAATACGCGATCAACCTGAATGAACAGGCCCGCAAGGGAAAACTCGATCCGGTGATCGGGCGCGATGAGGAAATCCGCCGTGTGCTGCAGATCCTTACGCGCAGGACCAAGAACAACCCGATCCTCGTGGGTGAACCCGGGGTTGGTAAAACGGCTATTGCCGAAGGTCTCGCCCACCGAATTATCAATGGCGATGTTCCGGAAAATCTCAAGACGAAACAGATTTTCTCGCTGGACATGGGCGCTTTGATTGCAGGTGCAAAATTCAAAGGTGAATTTGAAGAACGTTTGAAATCGGTGGTGAAAGAAGTGGTTGGCGCAAACGGCGACATCATTCTTTTCATTGATGAAATTCATACACTCGTTGGGGCCGGCGGTGGCGGCGAAGGTGCAATGGATGCGGCGAATATTCTGAAACCGGCACTCGCCCGTGGTGAATTGCGTGCGATCGGTGCAACAACGCTCAATGAATTCCAGAAGTATTTTGAAAAAGACAAAGCGCTTGAACGCCGCTTCCAGAAAGTAATGGTCGATGAACCGTCTGCTGAAGATGCGATTTCGATCCTTCGCGGTATCAAGGAAAAATACGAAACGCACCACAAAGTGCGGATCAAAGATGAAGCGATTATTGCTGCGGTGGAATTGTCGCAGCGGTACATCAACGACCGTTTCCTGCCGGATAAAGCCATTGACCTCATTGACGAAGCTGCATCCAAAATGAGAATGGAAATCAATTCCATGCCACTGGAACTGGAAGACGTTGAGCGAAAAGTCCGGCAGCTGGAAATTGAACGGGAAGCGATCAAACGCGAGAACGACGATTTCAAACTGGACCTGCTCAATAAGGAAATCGCAGAGCTCAATGATAAGCGCGCGGACCTTCGAGCGAAATGGCAATCGGAAAAAGAAATTGTAGAAGCGATTCAGAAAGCTAAGGAAGATATCGAGAGCCTGAAGTTCGAAGCCGAGCAGGCCGAGCGGGCGGGCGATTACGGCAAAGTTGCGGAGATCCGTTACGGCCGTACGAAAGAAGCAGAGTTACAATTGGAAAAAGCCAAAGCCGATCTCGCAGAAATGCAGAGCGACGGAAGGCAGATGATCAAAGAAGAAGTGGACAGCGAAGATATCGCCGGTGTTGTGAGCAGCTGGACCGGCATTCCTGTTACGCGCATGCTACAGAGTGAAAAGGAAAAACTCCTTCGGCTGGAAGATGAACTTCACAAACGCGTAGTAGGACAGCATGAAGCGATAGAAGCCATTGCAGACGCTGTGCGCAGAAGCCGCGCCGGGTTGCAGGATGTCCGAAAACCCATTGGTTCATTTATTTTCCTGGGCACAACCGGTGTAGGAAAAACAGAACTCGCGAAAGCGCTTGCAGAATTCCTGTTCAACAATGATCAGTCGATGACGCGCATTGACATGAGCGAATACCAGGAACGTCACGCCGTATCGCGCCTGGTGGGTGCGCCTCCCGGATACGTAGGATACGAAGAAGGCGGACAGCTTACCGAAGCTGTAAGGAGAAAACCGTACTCCGTGATTTTGCTGGATGAAATTGAGAAAGCGCACCCGGATGTGTTCAACATTCTGCTGCAGGTACTCGATGACGGACGCCTGACGGATAACAAAGGCCGTACAGTGAATTTCAAGAATACGATCATCATCATGACTTCGAACATGGGCTCGCACGTGATCCAGGAAAATTTCGAGAAGATGAATGATAAGAACCGTGAAGAAATTATTGCGCAAACCAAAGTCGAAGTTTTCGATATGCTGAAGAAGCAGATTCGCCCGGAATTCCTGAACCGCATCGACGAGATCATTATGTTCTCTCCGCTTACGCGTGAAGACGTCGACGAGATCGTTCGCCTGCAGTTTAATTCCGTCAGCAAAATGCTCGAGGAGAATGGCATTCATCTCACGGCCAGTCCCGATGCAATCAGCTGGCTTTCGGAACTTGGTTATGACCCGCAATTTGGTGCACGACCTGTGAAAAGAATTCTACAAAAGAAGGTGCTCAACGAGTTGTCGAAACAAATCCTGGCCGGAAAAGTTCCGAAGCACGGAGAAATTGTAGTAGATGTTTTCGACAGGGAAATCGTGTTTCGCGAACCAATACCGCAGGATTAACTCAAAAACGGTGCTCGGTGAATCGGGAGATTTTCATAAGTACCAAAGAATGTTAATGGCTAAAACATTAGCACGGTTTTCGCCGACTATACAGGTAACTAATTACTTGCACTATGAAAAAGCCCGAAAAAGTACAACCCAAACTAAGTATTGGGGAACGCATAAAACTTCAGATCAATAGCCGTACAATCGTTATTGTGAGAACCAAGGAAGCCCTGAAGATGTGGATGACACGTCACCCGGAAGCCAAGATTATCGCCTGAGTTTTAGAGTTAACTTATACATCCCTGCCCCTCTTCAACGGAGGGGCTTTTTTATAGGCGAACTGTTGACAAGTCCGAAACCAAAGTCTTGGGTACGTCCCTGCTTTTCAATCAGTTGAGCGCAATTAACTTGATTTTAACACGTTTTTGAGCAGCAAATGAACAATTCATCAACAGCACGGATCAAACGTTGATGAGCCGCCGAAAAAGCATTCTTCTTTCAACAAAAGCAGAGTCAAACCGGTTATCGTCTGTTTGCTCCCACTGAACGAATTGAACCCGGGGTGCACGGTTAATCTTGTTTCTTTTGTATAGAATATTAAACCAAACAATCATGAAACCACTCGTTCTTGTCCGCGAAAGTAAATCAATGAAAAATATGCGCACACGCAAAGCGAAACCAGTTGCTCCTAAGACCAACGGCCCAGACATTATCAAACTCCAGGTTGATTACCGCACCGTGATCATGGTGAAATCACAAAAGGCGCTTGAGATGTGGATGGTGAAATATCCGAACGCGAAAGTAGTAGCTTAATCAGACGATAGTAAATAGACGGTAGGCGATAGACTAAACCCTTCGCCCCACCTATCGGCAGTAGTATTTCTTTTATTCGATGAATTCATCGATCTCATCCATTTTCTCCTCGGTGTAAGCCCCGGATGTGACAAACAGAATTTTTCCCTCCTTATCGAGTACGTAGATATACGGCTTCGTTTTGTCCTCCATCTTCAGCTTCTCTTTATAAGCTTCCAGTTCTCCGCGATAGATCACTACGTGCGGCTGTAAATCTTCCTGCACGGTTTTCTTCATGTCCTCCTTGGCTTTGTTGGCCCCAAGCGCCTTCACGCCGGTAAACATGGGAATGAAGTATACGTTGACATCATACATGTCGGCCATCAGCTCTGTCTTCGCAATAAACTTGTCGTAGGTTGGCTCGTACCAGGTAATCAGGTCCTTTTCGGCTTCGGCAGAATACGCCATGCAGATGAGCGTGGATTTGCCTTTGGTATCCGTTGGAATGGTAAGCGTTTTATCGTCCAGCGTTTCAGCTTTCAGTTCAGGGAATACATCACCCACCGGAGGTTCGGCGAATACGAGTGCGCTCAGCGCGGCTGTTAACAAAAAAGCTTTCATTGTCCGTTAAATTATGTTTTTTAAAAGTAAACAAAAACCCTGCCGCGTACATTTGTGTTATGAACAAAGCATTCCCGCTGATTGCTTTAGCACTTATTCTTTTCGTTTCTCCTGCGTGCCGTTCGCGACGCGACCAGGTGATGGGGCCGCCTAAACCGGTTCAGCCCCCGCAACAGGTGATGAGCAATCCGCCGAATGATCTTAAAGTCATTCTCCACGAAGAAATGATCAACAAAAGTCTCGTGGCTATGGGTAATATAACGGGAAAGGAACCGTACAAAGTATTGTTCGTGGAAGATACTTTTTCGTGGACGCTGATCAATCCGAAAATCTATCTCCATCCCGGCAAAGCAGAATTCATTACTGATGTAAATGTAGTTGCCGGTCCGTTCAGCTACTCCACAACCTGCGTGGGCGACGTGGTGATCTGGTACGACCGCACGCTCAACCTGATCAACGTACGCATCACGCGCGCGGTGGTGGGCATTTACACGAAAATTTTAGGAACGAAATACCACATCCGCGACATTGACCTCGCCAGCAGTTTCGAAGAACCGTTTGTGTTTGAAGGTCCGGCTGCAACTACTTCCGAAATGCCGGTTGAAATGCCCGATGGCACAACCAAGATCCTTTCCATGACTACAACAAGTTGTGACCTCATTGTGATGGAAGACCAGTTGATGGTGCCGTGCGAGGTGGAGTTTAAGGAGAAGGTTGTGGCGCCGGTGAAGAACCCGCCGAAGAAGTAGATAGACGCAAAGATTTCGCGAACAGCTTTGCTGTTTATCTGATTAACCACATAGCTACATAGGTTACATAGTCCTGAGCAAAGATTGCCGTAGCCCACATAGGATCGCTGCGCGATCGTGTTACTCAGACGCTGCATTCAGTATTGCACACGCAGCTATGCTTACTATGTATGTGGTTTATTTTCGATTCTTTGCGCTTTGCTTCGCGAACTTTGCGGCTTTGCGTCTATGTCTTCTCAGAAGCGTGAAGAACGCGTTACGAGCGCCGAATTATTCCTGAAATTGAAATCAAATCCCGTTTCAAAAATACGCGGAAGATAACGCCTGTACAGAAGCGTACGCTGCGATGATTTTTCTTCGTCTTCACCTTCCTTCGGAATGCCGGTAAACTCGTAGGAAACGATTTTCGGATGTTCGTGCATGAACATTTTCACAATCTTCACAATGGTGCTCATCACGCGGAACACTTCGCCCCTGTTCGTCACCACGTATTCTTCACCGTCGAACTCATCGTTGATCACACCAAACACGATGGTCGCATGAAGAATATTATCCTGTCTGCGGCCAAAACGCACCTCGTACTGAATACCGCTGTCCGTGGTAAAAAAGTACACGCCAGCCGAAGGAATGGCTGGTGCAATGATCTTGTAAAGGGGCAAGCTGCCCTGCATAGGTTCGATTGAGAAAAACCAAATTTAGCGTTTTGAGTGGATTTTTCGGGGATATTTTCAAAGGACGGAATGAAAGTGAGCCGGGAATTACACGAATTACACTAATGTACGATTAGCGTAATTCGTGTAATTCGCGGCCAGAATAAAACCGCGAGAATAGTTTTAGTCACTTTCTTTGTTCGCTTCCTTCAGAAATCCGTACGCGAATGAGCAAAGGCAAATTGTGGATTACGAAAAACACTATTACGATCAGCTTCCGGAACACGGGAAACTGGTGCGCGGCTGCAATTGGTTTGACGGGCGTTTTGCGATGAAATACGGAAAGAATGTTGGCGGTACGCAGGCGAAAACATTCTGCGATCCGAACGAAGCGCATTGCACGGTTGGATTCCGGTATGTGATTTACCTGGAGGAAAAATAAGAATTCAATGGTACACGGAATTCACCGAATACACAAAATTTCACAGAAACTATAAATCAGAATTCCGTGTCAATCCCTCTGTCAAAATTTTCAAAGTGACCCACTACCGAATTCAAATCCTTAGCCTGGGCCTTCGGCCCCTTACCACAGATGCGCAGATTACGCAGATTTAAATAATTGAAAAAATAAATAATGAATTTCAAAAATCTGCGCAATCTGCGTATCTGTGGCAGAACGCCGAAGGCGCACAACGCAGGGCTGACATTTTTTGAATATAACCATGCAATTTCCCCGATGGACAAGGAGTCTCTGTCAAAAGGATTGTGGCGTATCTTTGTCTCATGAAATTGTCGAAGCTGTTTCTGCCGGTGCTTGTTGTGGGTTTTCTCGTCGGAGCAAAAGTTCCGCAGGTGAAAATCGATGACGTGAATAAGCGGCTGCAGAATGGCAACGACACTGTTTACGTGGTCAATTTCTGGGCAACGTGGTGCGCACCGTGCGTGGCTGAACTTCCGTATTTCGAAAAACTCGATTCGGTGTACAAAGACAAACCCGTGAAAGTGATTCTTGTTTCAACGGATTTCAAGAAAGACATCGACTCGCGCCTTGTTCCCTTCATTAAACGAAAGAAGTTGCATGCCGAAGTGAATTTCCTGGATGAACTTTACGACAACGAATGGATTCCGAAAGTAGATTCGTTGTGGCAGGGAAATATTCCGGCGACGAAAATATATTCGGCGAAGACACGCCAATCGGTTTTCATTCCGCGCGAGACAACGTATCACGAATTGGATAGCTTGCTGTTGAAAATGCGGGGACGATAATCCACACTTTTACACAGCGGAGCAGCCGCTTTTTTTGGGTAGCTTTCGGAAAACAAAAACGCACCCATGAAAAAATACATCCTCATTCCTTCCGTGCTCTTCGCAGCATTTTCAATCTCTTCCTGTGGCAATGGTGAATCACGCGACGGAGATTCGTTAGACAAAGACACCGTTGTTGTAAACGAAGAACCGAAGTCGGTTTTCGCTGACGTGTGCAAAGGCGCTTCGAATATTGCGGTAACGATCAAAGATTACAAGTACGATATGTCGGGCGACTACGCATTCGAAACCGGAAATTTTGAAGTGAAGCAATCGAATATCGAATGGACAAACGATTCGAATGCAATCATCACGCTGAAGAACTACGCTGCCGGAGATCTTGTGGGCGATCGCAAAGATGACCAGGTTGACATCGTGATTCAATTGTTTGCGCGTCACGGAAAAGACGTTGCTCCGGCAACATACAAGCACAGCGCAACGGACATGGATTACAGTTCATTCACAACCATGACCACGTCGAAAGGCAAAGTGTATTTCAACTGGCAGATAGGTATGGACGAGCAAGGCTCAGTGAAGATCGATTACATCGAGGCTGACCAGGCTTGCGGATCGTTCAACCTGGCTGTTGAAAAACCAGGCAGTAAACAGATCGGAACGGTCCGACTGAATGGATCATTCAGGACTGCCGAGTAATATTTTACGGTTTTTGTTCGCATAAAAGGGCTCTTCGGAGCCTTTTTTGTTTTCCATCCACGCGATTTTTCAGAATCCTAATTTTTTGATGTTCAATATTATATCCGTTTACAAACGCTTACAAACATTTACATCCGACTACAAGCGTTTATTATACGGATAACCGGAAGCACCTTCTCCACTTTTGCATCGTCGATCGATTAGCCACAACGGCGAGTCAAACAAAACAGTTTATTTATTTAACCCTTTTAATTTTTAGAAAGATGCAAGCGAACAACGTACAGCTGATCGGAAATCTCGGGATGAACCCGGAAGTGAAAGCCACAACAACAGGAAAGAAAATTGCGCGATTCACACTCGCACATATCAACTACACCAAAAATGCCGCCGGCGAAAAAAAGGCTGGTACTGTGAACTGGTTTAATCTCGTTGCCTGGGAAAAACAAGCAGATGTGGCAGAACAATATCTCGTGAAAGGACGCAAAGTGGGAATCACCGGGCGGTTGGTGACACGAACATGGATCGATAAAGTTGGTCAGAAACGCACCAGCATTGAAATTGTGGTGAGCGATATCATCATGATGGATGACCCGATGAGGAGCGCTGCGTAATTCACACGATTGAACATCATCAAGTCCTGTTTCGCTTCTGCGGGACGGGACTTTTTGTTTATACCATTTACAAATCGATGGTCAGTCCGTCGTACGCCAGGCGAATATGCGGGGGCAATTCTTCATTCACATCTGCATGTTTTCCCAACTGGTGACTGATGTGCGTGAAGTAAGCCACTTTCGGTTCCAGGTCCGCAACAAGCGCGATGGCCTCTTCCAGGGTGAAGTGCGAAATATGCGGCTCGCGACGAAGCGCATTGAGCACAAGCACATCAGCGCCGCGGATTTTTTTCCGTTCTTCTGCGTCAATGCGATTCGCGTCTGTGATGTAAACGAATCCGCCCACGCGAAAACCCAGGACCGGCAGCAGGTGATGATATACCTGGATGGGAATGAAGTGAACGCCTTCAGCAGAAAAAGGTTCAGTTGAAATCGTATGAATATCAATTTTGGGGATCCCGGGATAGGCCGGTGTTTCAAAAATGTACGCGAACTCCCGGCGGATGGCGCGTTGCACCTGTTCGGTTGCGTACACCGGAACCGGCTTTCCCTTGTTGATGAAATTGAACGCGCGCACTTCATCGAGTCCCGAGAGGTGATCTTTGTGTTCGTGCGTGAAGACTACGGCGTCCATGTTTTTCACTTTCGCACGAAGCATCTGCTGGCGAAAGTCAGGGCCGGTATCGATAACAATGGTCTTTCCCTCCTGTTCGATCATCACGGAACTGCGCAGGCGGTTGTCGCGCGGATCAGCGGATGTGCACACGGCGCAGTCGCACCCGATGATGGGAACGCCTTGGGATGTGCCTGTGCCGAGGAAGGTGATGCGCATGAGCGGCTAAAATACGGAATGGTTTTGGGTTGGAAGGGTGTTAACGCTGCAAAGGCTATTAGCCTTAGGACCCTTGTGCTTGTGCAAGGGTGTCTACCCTGAAAGGGATAAAGCCTTTTGAGGGTTAGGACCCTTGATCAGCCGGCAACGCGTCTGACCCACAGCAGTTTCATTTATTTATGTGAATTCACAGCGATTCTCTTATATCCTCCGTAAATTCGCCGCTGATTTTTTTACTCTTCTCACATAATGATAATGAAACAGATTTTCGGATTTCTCTTTGCATCGTGTCTTTCGCTGGCTGCTTCGGCTCAGTCCTATCCGATGAGCAATACTTCCGTGAGCACCTGCACCGGTAACTTTTTCGATTCCGGCGGCTTCTCATCCAATTACGGCAACAACCAGAATCTCACCATGACATTTACCTCCCCCAACGGAAACCGGATGGTGATGACGTTCAACTCGCTCTACCTGGAGGTTTGCTGCGACCATTTATACATCTATGATGGTCCTTCCGCCGCTTCTCCGCTCATCGGTAACTACTTTTCGAACCCGGGCACCATCACGGCAACCGGAACTTCACTCACCTTCGTGTTCACTTCCGATAACATCAATACTAATGCCGGCTGGGATGCAGTCATCAGCTGCGGAGGTCCGGCCCTCACCATCTTCAACATGAGCAGCAGTATTGATACCACGTGTGCAGGTTATCTCTTTGATGATGGCGGAATTAATGGTAATTATTCCGACAATCAGGATGTAGTTCAGACATTCAGTTCCGGCACAAGCGATCAGCTGTATTGCGACTTTACAAGCACTACTATCAATCTGCAAAGCGGAGATACTCTGTTTGTGTACGATGGGGCTACAACTGGAGCTTCTCCCCTGGCTATATATGTTACCGGATCCCATACCGAAGACTTTATTACTTCCGGAAGCAACTTAACATTCCGCTTCAAGAGCGATGGAAGCACGAATGGTACCGGTTGGGCCATCATCTTAACATGCACTACTGCGGCGGCAATTCCGGGTTATTACACCATGAGTTCCGGAACACGCTACGTATGCGACGGATATTTCTACGATTCTGGCGGCGCCGGTTATTACGGCAATAACGAAAACCTTACGCAGACATTTACATCGTACAACGGCAACCGCCTTA
>DATHKF010000269.1:0-15066 GCA_035489505.1 Bacteroidia bacterium
GGATTGAAGTGCCGGTTCACGCCTGAGTTATTCACAAAACACCGGGGTTATTAACAATTGCCTATTGACAATTACGATGCCACCTGCCCGCCCGGCATAGGGGCTAAGTCTATTTTTGTTATAGAAAACCCACTTTTCGCATGAAAAAGAACGCTATTCTCTTTTCACTGGTGCTTTTAGCCCTTACCGGCTCAGCCCAGATCACGGTTACTTCTGCAATTGTTCCCCAGTATATCCAGGGGAATAACGGAACGAATAATAACCGCACTCCTTTCTGGTGTTGGGTTGAACTCAGCGGATTAACCCCGGGTGGAACTTACCGTTACTACACCACCATGGACTCGCTGAACGCATCTCCTACCTCCAATGGAGCGGGAAATTCGTACCTCATCAACAGCATGAGTGGAACGGTGCGCCGGACGGCCAATGTGTCGCTGAGCAATTCTGCAGGATATGATTCATTACTGGCAACCAATGCCGGCACGTATGCAGGATGGATTGGTTGTGAGCCAACCGGGAACGGAAGATTTACTCCGGGCACAACGCTGTATCCAAAACTCATTGTGAATAATGGCGCTGGAGGTGCAACCGTTGCTAACCGCGTACTGCTTTCCGCGTACCCGGTAACAGTGATCAATTACGGAACCACGGCATCAGCTACGGAAGGAACTGCATTGTACGACTCGCTGAATGCTGCACCGAAAAATTTCATTTGTCTGTACGACAATACATCCGGTATCGGTCGTCCCATCAGCATTGCCATTACAGAAAATGACGGCATGGATCTGTACACGGTATCGAGCATTGCTTCATTCTACAACATGAATGCAGATACTCTGCCGATGCGTTGGGGAACCATTATTCCGAATCTTCTTGGCAATGGCATCCGTGCAATTGAAGAAAGAGATTTTACTTCCGGTGCCCCCGTTGATCTTGTGGCAGACGCTGACGGATGGTGGTGTTCAGGTGTAAACACCGTGAACATGACTGGTGGAAATTCAGGAACTAACCTGAATTCCACGTTTGACCTTGTATCGTCTGCAGTAATTCCCGATACCGTGTGGGTAGGACTTTCGGCGAACTTCAACGCAACTACAAATGATACTGCTGCGAGCATCATGTGGGATTTTGGTGATACAGCTACTGCATCCGGCGCAAGCACTACGCATACGTACACATCGCAGGGAGTTGTTTCCGTTACCGTGGTTATTTCCAATGGCGGATGTACAGATACAATCTGGCACAACGTTGTGGTCATGCTCGGAACAAATATTCCGCGCCAGCTTATACTTGCTTTCGATGTATTCCCGAATCCTACAACAGGAATCGTGAACGTTACAGCGAAAACCGGAACAGAAAAAGAAGTGGTTGTATACAATGTCCTCGGTGATGCGGTGTATTCACAGACATTCACCGGCACTGCATTCACAGCTGATCTTTCTTCATTGGAGAAAGGTGTTTACTTCATGCGCATCCGGGAAACGATTCAGGGTGGGAAGACTGCGACGAAGAGAATTATCATCGAGTAGCCTTTACCACTTAGGCACTTAATACAAAATAGGCTTCACTTAGGTTTAACGCTAAGTGAAGCCTGAGTTTTTTTAGGGCTAAGTGGTTAAGAAAAAATCAATCGAGTTTCAGGACTGCCATAAACGCACTCTGCGGCACCTCTACACTTCCGATCTGGCGCATGCGTTTCTTTCCTTCTTTCTGCTTCTCGAGAAGTTTACGTTTACGGGAGATATCACCACCGTAACATTTCGCGGTAACGTCTTTGCGGATGGCAGAAATATTTTCGCGGGCAACAATCTTTGCCCCGATCGCGGCCTGTATGGCAATCTGGAATTGCTGGCGCGGAATAAGTTCTTTCAGTTTTTCGCAGATCTTCTTTCCGAAATCGTGCGCGCGTGTGCGGTGAATCAAAGCCGACAATGCATCAACCGGTTCGCTGTTGATGAGAATATCGAGCTTCACCAGGTCCGACTGGCGGTAATCGACCGGGTGATAATCAAACGAAGCGTAACCTTTGGAAATTGATTTCAGCTTGTCGTAAAAGTCGAATACAATTTCTCCCATCGGCAACTCGAAGATCAGTTCAACGCGGTCCGTTGTGAGGTATTGCTGATTCACAATAACGCCGCGCTTGTCCATGCACAACTTGATGATGGAACCCACGTATTCTGATTTCGAAATGATATTGGCTTTGATGTATGGCTCTTCGATGAAGTCGAGCTTCGTTGGATCGGGCATGTCGCTCGGATTATTCATGTGAATAATCTCTCCGTCGCTTTTATGCGCGATGTACGATACGTTAGGAACAGTCGTGATAACCGTCATGTTGAACTCACGCTCCAAACGTTCCTGCACAATTTCCATGTGCAGCATGCCCAGGAATCCGCAACGGAATCCAAAGCCAAGGGCTGCAGATGCTTCCGGTTCCCAGGTAAGTGATGCGTCGTTGAGCTGTAGTTTCTCCATGGAGTAACGAAGCTCTTCGAAATCGTCAGTATCAACCGGGTAAATCCCGGCAAATACCATTGGCTTTACATCTTCGAATCCCTGTATTCCTGAAGTGCATGGATTGGCAACCGTTGTAATGGTATCACCCACTTTTACTTCACGCGCATCTTTGATCCCGGAAATGATGTAACCCACGTCTCCTGTTTTCACAGAGTCGCGCGGCTCAAGTCCGAGTTTCAGGATCCCAACTTCATCTGCAAGATATTCTGCGCCGGTGTTGAAGAATTTTACTTTCTCGCCCTTCTTGATCTCTCCGTTCTTCACTTTGAAGTACGCAATGATTCCGCGGAATGAATTGAATACGGAATCAAAGATCAGCGCCTGCAGCGGAGCATTCGGGTCTCCTTTCGGAGGAGGAACGCGTTCAACGATTGCAGAAATAATGGCTTCAATGCCCAGGCCGGTTTTGCCGGATGCGGCGAGAATTTCATCGCGCTCGCAACCGAGAAGATCAACGATCTGGTCTTTCACTACTTCCGGCTCAGCGCTTGGAAGGTCAATTTTATTGAGGACGGGAATAATCGTGAGATCATTTCCCAAAGCGAGATATAAATTCGAAATGGTTTGTGCCTGGATCCCCTGCGCAGCGTCTACGATCAGCAATGCGCCTTCGCAGGAAGCAATGGAACGGGAAACTTCGTATGAGAAATCGACGTGGCCGGGAGTATCAATGAGGTTGAGTGCGTACTTCTCCCCTTTGTACTCAATGTTCATCTGGATCGCGTGACTCTTGATCGTGATGCCACGTTCTTTCTCGAGGTCCATATCATCCAGCACCTGCGCTTCCATGTCGCGTTTGGAGATGGTTTTGGTAAACTCGAGCAGGCGATCGGCCAGAGTTGACTTTCCGTGGTCGATATGGGCAATAATACAGAAGTTGCGAATGTGTTTCATGACTCTAAAAGGGATGCAAATGTACGTAAAAATGAGGCTCATTTTTTTGTTTCTGGTGCCGGGTTTCGGGTTATGCACGAAGCCCGGAACCAGAAACCAGAAACTGGTAAACATAGTTTCGTTACTTTTGCGCCCGTAATCCGTTCCCATGAAAGTCATTGACCATCTTAAATCGGCGAAATCAACCCTGTTTTCGATCGAAATTCTTCCCCCGCTGAAAGGCAAGAGCATTCAATCCATTTACGAAGGCATTGATCCGCTTATGGAATTCAAGCCCTCGTTTGTAGATGTGACGTACCACCGCGAGGAATACGTGTACAAAAAACGCGACGGTGGTTACCTCGAGAAAGTGTCCATCCGCAAACGCCCGGGAACGGTAGGCATTTGTGCGGCCATCATGAACCGGTATCACGTGGATGCGGTTCCGCACATCATCTGCGGTGGATTCACGAAAGAAGAAACGGAAACGGCTTTGATCGATCTGCATTTCCTGGGGATCGACAACGTGTTGCTGCTGCGCGGCGATGCGATCAAAACAGAAACGCAATTTGTTCCGGAGCCGAACGGGCATCCGTTTGCGATTGATCTCGTGCGCCAGGTAAGTGAAATGAATAAAGGAAAATACCTGCACGAAGATGTGGTAGACATGGCGCCAACGAATTTCTGCGTGGGCATTGCCGGTTATCCTGAAAAACATTTTGAAGCGCCGAACCTGTACGCCGACCTGAAATTTCTGAAGGACAAAGTCGATGCGGGCGCTGAATATATTGTTACGCAAATGTTTTTCGACAACAGCAAGTTTTTTGCTTTCGTGAAACAGTGCCGCGAAATCGGGATCAACGTTCCGATCATTCCGGGACTGAAAATCCTCACGCAGAAAAAACAGCTGCTCACGCTTCCGAAAATATTTCACATTGATGTCCCGCAGGATCTTTACATCGAAGCTGATAAATGCAAAACCGATGCTGAAGTGCGTGAAGTAGGAATCAAATGGTGTATCCAGCAATCCAAAGAGCTGATGCAAGCCGGCGTGCCTTGTTTGCATTTCTACACGATGGGCACTTCGGAGACAACGCGCAGAGTGGCGAGCCAGGTGTTTTGATTGGTTGATGTCAGACTTCGGCGAGCTTGTCCAGAGCGAAGCCGAAGGGCTCTGTCTGACAAGCAGTTTTAAAACAAGAATGGAGTTTAAAGAACGATTGCAACCCTGTCGCTTGCCGACTTTTGATCGAAGCACCTTGTCAGACCGAGCGGAGCCGAGGTTGACATCAACTAATCGAAAAGCATCTCCAGCACTTTTTCGGACGACAACCGGCAATTCTCCTGCCAGTGATCAAAATCGCCATCGTCTGAAACCCATTTGAACGCGCGCAGCTTTACATTTTTCCGCAGGCAGACTTTCGCGATTCCATACAACTCCATATCGAAAATGGAACTCGACCGGATCATGCTGAGATATTCCGGTGAGTACTTAGGATGCTGTTTGTGATCGTAGAAATAGTCGGTGGTAAAACACGAGTGCTGCAGTGTTGAATTGATCACAAGCTGGTGCGTGTCTTCTTCAAAAGGTGTGTGACCATAATCGCTCAGTGGTCTTCCATCAATATCCTGGAACACGGAGCCGACGGAAATTATTTCTCCGAGTTTATGCTGCACCGATCCGCAGGAACCGATGTTGATGATTTCCGTGTACCCTTTCTCGATGAGTTCAGAAGCCGCGAGCGCTGCGTTCAGTTTGCCAACACCGGAATAATAAACAGGAATTCCGTTCAGTTCTTTCGCATGATGAACTTCATCGGGCAGCGCAACAAGGAGTGCGGTTTTCATGGCGGCAATTTACATAGCCCGGGTGAAACAACGAAACAGTTTTTTGTCACATCGAGTGTTTTGAGGAACGAAAAACGTATCGGGATGCGACAAAAAACTGTTTCGCTCCGCACTTAAACTTCATGGCCCGGACAACGCCCCGCTCAATCATTCAAAAAGAAATTCCAATCCGCATCCCGATACAATTTGCTCCGCAAATCACCCGACATGACGGATTGGGATTTCTTTTGAATGACTTTGTGTAAAACCGAATAGCTCAGGCTTAATTTGTCATGTCGAGTGTTCGACGTGGGAGAACACATCGAGATGCGGCAAAAACTGTTTCGCTCCGCACTTAAATTTCATGGCCCGAACAACACCCCGCTCAATCATTCAAAAAGAAATCCCAATCCGCGTCCCGATACAATTTGCTCCGCAAATCACCCGACATGACGGATTGGGATTTCTTTTTGAATGACTTTGTGTAAAACCGAATAGCTCAGGATTAATTTGTCATGTCGAGTGTTCGACGCAGGAGAATGTATCGAGACGACAAATTAAGCCTGAGCTATTCGGTCTGCGGAAATTTTCTTCCGTTTACAAACGTTTGCGCTGGCTCTACCGGGCGCGCAACCGTATGTTTGCAGCATGAGAAAGATTGCTGTTTATATTTTAGAGTGTTCAGACGGAACATATTATACAGGTGTTTCAAATGATCCCGAACGTCGCGAACGGGAACACAATGAAGGTCTTGATCCCGATGCTTACACTTATTCGAGAAGACCCGTTAAAATTGTTTGGGGCGAATTCTATTCCTCTCCACTTCTTGCCATAGCCACGGAAAAGAAAATTAAAAAATGGAGCCGTGCGAAAAAGAAAGCCATTATCGAAAACCGCTGGGAGGACCTGAAACAACTTTCGAAAAAGAAATTCCCCAAGGCTGAATAACTCAGGCAGGTTGGGTCGAACAACAGCCCTGTTTTTGCCGCATCTCGATACGTTTTTCGTTCCTCAAAACACTCGATGTGACAAAAACAGGACTGTTGTTCATGATCACTCAAAAAAGAAACTCAAGCCGCCACGTCGAGTGATTTGCGCAGCAATTGTATCGAGATGCGGCAAACACGGCCATTGTTCTCGGCCACTCAAAAAAGAAACTCAAGCCGTCACGTCGAGTGATTTGCGCAGCAAATTGTATCGAGATGCGGCAAAACGCGGCCATTGTTTTCGGCCACTCAAAAAAGAAACTCAAGCCGTCATGTCGAGTGATTTGCGCAGCAAATTGTATCGAGACGCGGCTTGAGTTTCTTTTTTGAGTGGCCGGAAGATTCTACGCGGTGGCTGTTGCCCGACTACTACCGCAGCTCCGGATACTTATCCAACACATTCTGCACATTTGCAGCAACGGTCTCCCGGTTATGCGTATTGGCTAACTTTCCCAGCATCTCCAAAACAAGTATCGCCCGCGACCGGTCACTGCGTTGTTCTTCATCAAGAACGGCCATGCGCTTCCAGAGCACAAGATCAGCGGAAAGTGTTTTGATCAAAGCATTGCTGAGCTCATCTCCGCGCGCTGTTTCACCGGCCATGTAGTACACGTTGATCGCATAATAATCTGAAGCTCCCGGTGTATGGCGCGATGGAGAAAACTTTGCGTAAACGCTGTTGAGTAAAGCAACGGAACGTACTGTATCGCCCGACTGCAACAGCATTTCAGCTGTGTGTGTTCCCTGGAGATGATAATTGGTGATCCACGCACGTGCGGCAGTTCCGTCGACACAGGTGGTATCTGTGGAGAAAAATTTCGTGATGTTTTTGGTGAGCAACGTCAATGATGCCACATGCGTCCATGCCATCGAAGCCTTGTTCTCCGGTTCATGCGCAGGAATAAAACGCATGATCATTCCTTCGAGAAAAAAATAATCAGAGAGGTACCGCGGAGCTGATGAAGTCACCGACATGTACACCGGGCGCGATGTGTAATTCGAAAGCACAATATCGAGCATGGCCATTTCACCGGTGATCAGGTATTGCCTGTCAATTTTTATCTCGGCAGAATCCTGTTTGTTCAGCAGTTCATATTGACCGAAAAGAGCCGCGGGTTTTTGCACAACAATGTTGCACGCCTTGAAGCAGGTCATTTTCTTCCCGGGATTCAGCTGGTCGTCTGTGTAAATCTGCGTTGCAAAAAAATCAGGCGCACTCACACGGGTCCAATCATTTCCCTGGTACCGGTAAAAGACTTCGTTCTGGCTATAGACTTCAGAAGTCAACGTAAGCTGAACGGGTAACGAGCCAAACAATCCTTCGCGGTGACGGTCAAGATACTTGGGTACACTCAACAGCGACAGGTTCAAAACGGTTACATCTTTTCGCACACCTTTGATCCATTGCATGTACCACAACGGAAATGTGTCATTATCACCTGATGTGAAAAGAATTCCATTCCTGTCGCAATTCTCCAGCAAAGCCGTGGCTATTCCGCGCATGAACGGATCGTAGAGGTCTTCGGAAAAATAGCTGTTGAATGCGGATTCACGATGATAATAAATCAGGTCGTTGTACGCAGAAACAATTTCGTTCGCATACTTGGTGGTTATTTCACCTACGAGAACGCCAAAATGCGGATTGCGTTTACGCAGGACATCGTACGCCGCAATGCTCTTTTTTTCATTCTCGATGAACAGGTTGATGCGTTCTGATTCCGGCAGATTAAGTTGCTCATCCAGGTGAAATGCATACTGCGGATCAGTGTACCCAATCGCCATATTCGAATACGCTCTTCCGAGCGACTCCAGCACGGTGTCATTTTTAGGTGTTGAGTTTCCGAAGTCGACAATGATATCCTTGTCCCAGCCTTTGTAACCATAATAGGGACAACGGGAAAAATCATACAGGCTGACGTAGCGAAGATCAGTCCTCACGCGTTCCGTGAAACTCGCTGTCATTCCCTTGGAAAAAATAGTCAGCTGCTGGTACTTACCCGATGCCGATGACCAGAAAAGTTCATCCGTAATCACACTGGTCTTTTCTGTTTCCTTGTTGTATTGTGTTTTTGCGATGTGCCAGCCGTCGCGTTTTTTATGGTACGCGATTCCATCCGCAGGCTCATCGTCAGGAACAGAATAATTGCTGTACAGTTTTGTGGCAATACTTTCGATGCCCGGATAGTGTATGGCAAATAACTTTACTCCGGGAAATGTCAGCAACATTAACACGAAACACAACTGAGTAGTTTTGATCATGGCGTCTTAGCAATAGAGTTAATCCGGATCTTTTACGTCCTTCAGAAATTTTAATCGGATTTTTTCAGCGCGATCCGAAATTTGTGTTGAACCAGCGGACTTTGCAGAGTCCCTGATCATACGCAAAGCACGCGCAAGATTGGTCTTTTCATACATTTCGTATTTCTGCCCAGGTTCAGCATTGATCCTGATTAAACGCGCTTCACATGAATCCAGGACCAGCGAACTGGTCATGTCACCTTCCGCGACACGATTAACCTTGTAATAGGTCGATGCTGCGAGAGCATCAACGGAAGGATCCATCCACTGGCTCAATGGAAAATATTCGTAGCATGTCTTGATCATCCGTGCCGACATTTGTGCGTTCCGCGTTGACATATATTCAGCCGCATCCAACATACAAATGCGATAATTCAAAATAAAAACCCGCGCGGCTCCCCTGTCGAATGCTGTTGTATCATGTACAAACGAATTGAGCATTCTCGCAGCGAAAATATCGTCCGAGGCAACTCTCAGAAAACCACGAATTCCACTGGACTCGACCTGTTGAGCCGGAATGAATCGTGCCAGGAGCCCTTCGTTAAAGAGAAATTCATCCAGGAAAAATTCCCTGTGACCAATCGAGAAATAAATAGGTCTTTCTTTATAGTTGGACACCACAATGTCCAGTATAGCCATTTCACTTAACGAATAATACGGCTTCTTCAGAAAAAGAACCGCTGAGTCCTCGGTCGGCAATAAGTTATATTCCGTGAAAGTCTCTTTCGTTTTGTGCATGACCAGATGCGCAGGCCTGTACGTCACTAGTTCCTGCTGGTAATCTTCAAGAAATACTTTTCCTACGTTATCTTTCATGAACGTTGTTGGCTCTACCCGGCCGGCGTAATTATCATACATCAGGAAGTAACCATTCGATTGCTCGTAATCCGCTTGTTCGATGCTAAATGTAATTGCGTTGTCCTTCCGGTCGCTGCTTCGGTATCTCTCCATGTAAGCGGTACGTCCCAGCAGTGAGGTGCAAATTACCACAACATCCGTTCGGATTTTTTTTATCGTTTGCAGGTACCACAACGGGTACGTATCGTTATCGCCGTATGTGAAAAGAATCGCATGCTTATCGCAGTTGTTGAGCATTCCTTCTGCAAATCCGATCATCAGAGGATCATAAAATTCTTCGTTGAAATATTTCATGACCTCCGACTCCCTGTGAAAAAACAGCATCTGGTCATAATAATCCATCACGTCATTGTAATAATTCGTGCTGATCTCTCCAACAATGACTGCATAATGCGGTTGTCTTTTCCTCAATAGATCAAAGCACCGGATCGCGTTTTCCTTATAGGATTTGTAGCCATCACACCGTTCTTTATCGGGAAGCGATAATCTCCGGGAACTGTTTTTGATGTGTTGATTGAGACAATACCCGTTCGCATAAATTGCGTAAGAACGCGCCAATCCTTCCAGCACAGTATCGTTCTCCGGAATTTTTATGCCTCCGAAATCAGCGATCACATCGAGTGGCCATCCGTCATATCCAAAATACGGACATCGCTCATAATAATAAGGCGTAGCCTGTTCCAACTCCCCGGAGATTCGCAGCCCCACGTATGGAGACTCTCCCGGTTGAAAAAGTGTGAGCGGCACATAGCCCGATTTCTCCGCAGACCAGTACAACTGGTCCGTTACAATTTCATCGAAGTCTTCTGCGTAGTTGTGAATCTGTTTCGCAACATGCCAGCCGTCGCGCTTCTTGTGAAAAACAAGATTGGTGTCATTACCATAATTTGGAATAAAATAATTGGAAAATAAGTTGCGCATGACCTGCTCATAGGAAGGCATAGACATGCATTGCGTAGAAAACAGAAAGGAGAATGCCCAAAGCAAGCGAATCATATCAGCGGTGTTTCATCATTTCCGCCACGTACTTCCCGATAATATCAAACTCTAAATTCACGCGATGTCCTTTGCGAAGATGTTTAAACACCGTGTGATTATACGTGTACGGAATAATCGCCACCGAAAATTTTCCCGGTGAAGAATCAACAACCGTGAGGCTTACACCGTTCACGCAAATGGATCCTTTTCCAACGGTAACATGACCGCTGTTTGTGTCGTATTCAAAAGCGAACATCCAACTCCCGTTTTGATCTTCAACGGATGTGCAGGTTCCCACGAGGTCAACATGTCCCTGCACAATGTGGCCGTCGAGTCTTCCGCCGAGGATCATGCAGCGCTCGAGATTGACTTCTGCACCGGGTAAAAGATCGCTGAGGTTTGTTTTCAATAACGTTTCTGCAATGGCCGTAACCGTGTAGGTGTTTTCAGTAATTCCAACAACCGTTAAACACGCTCCGTTGTGCGCAATGCTCTGATCAATTTTCAGTTCGGGAAGAAAAGGCGCTTCAATATCGAAATGCACATTGCCTCCATCTGCGCGCACGCTGCGTACAAGACCGGTAGTTTCAACAATTCCTGTAAACATAAACGATTATTCTCCGCGAATGTCTTTGCCGAACAGGTGGAAGAACCCACTCAGCTTACGTGGAACAATTCCTTCGAGACGGATCTCATTCACCGTGCATGTGTAATAATACACGCCATCGGTGCAGAGTTTGCCGGTGCTCTTGTCGCGGCCGTCCCAGTTGATTGCCGGATCAAGCGTTTCGAACACAAGTACTCCCCAGCGATCGAAAATTTTGATGTCGATGCTCTCGATGTACTTGTACGGGAATGGAATAAACATGTCGTTGATTCCGTCGGCGTTCGGCGTGAATACGTTTGGTAAAACATATTCCGGGCAATTGTCTACGCAGACCACATTGCTCAGCACACTCTGGTTGCCAAACGTATCGATTGCAGTCATCGCGTAACAGCCGGCCACGGAAGTAAGATTTCCAAAGACGATCATCGTATCCGAGGACAGCATCACCGTTGCGATCACCGTCATTGTTCCCCCCATGGTAGGCGTGTACCAGATGTTGTACGTCACTACATCATCCGTTCCGCAATTCATGTTGTTCGGGTTCGTCCAGATCAACTGGTTCTGCGAAATGAAGCAATCGGAGTTCACAACAAGTACCGGCGCGCATGGTGCAGTGAGATCGACCGGAACAGCGCATTTCTCCTGCGAACGGTTCAGCAGCAACGGCGGAATCTGCGCATTGAAATACGACCCGTGAGATTTGACGTAGTAACAATATTCCACTCCATTAACGAGACTGTCATCGATGTAACTGTTGCCCAATGAAAGGCCGATGGAATCCCACGCAGTTGTCACCGTGTTGAACCGGAAAATGGCGTACTCGTAATTCGTCCATGGAGTTGTGCTCTGCCACGTCAGCAGCACCTGGTTATCGGATGGTGTTGTATTGAGGAATACAGATGATGCGGATTGTGAATTGCCAATCGAATCATTTCCATTGTCTCCAAAAAAGTCGATGCGGTACGTATAAGGTGCGCCGTCGGTGTTGAGGTTAACATCCTGGAACAATGTTGGAAGCTGGTAAAAACTATTGGCCGTAACCACCTGTACAGTTGCCGGATTAGGAAGCATCACAAATGAATTATCTGTGCGGCGGATTTTCAAAACGTAAGGGCCCGGGACAATCGTTGTGTCAAAGTCAACTCCATTCGCGAGGGCATTCACCCATCTCACGTCCATGGTTCCGGTTGTGGCAGAGGTTGATGTTACGTCTACGTTCGTGATCACAGGAACATCGCGTTTCAGTTCGTTGCATGCTTCCGGTGACGCATAGCTTTCTGCACCGTCGAGGAAGTATGCGTGAACGCGGTAACAATAATCAACACCGGGAATTAATCCGGCACCGTTGTTATTGTCGGTGAATGTGAGATTGGTTAAACCGGTTACAACACCAATCAGGACAAAACCTGTTGATGCAGGAACACCTGTTTCACACTGTGAAGGATTCCATCCACTCGGGCCCTGGCGGCGATAAATTTTATATCCTACTACAGGATTTGTTGCCGGGTTACATGGATTTTGTCCCCATGCAAGATTCATGCTTGAACCTTGTGGTACAGCGGCAAGTGTAGGTGGTCCCGGTGAAACAACCGTGATGTTCACCGATTCAATATCAACCAGCGGAACAAAGTTGTCGTTGTCCGTTGCTTTAAACGTTACGGTCCAGGGCTGCAAACGCACGCGGTCGCAGGTGGTCTGCCAGTTGAATGCCACGTTCAGCGGTGTTGGCTGGAATGAATTGGATGGAGTTAAGGTTGCAGCCGGTAATGTATTGAACGGGCCACCGTAGCCTTCCATACGTACCTGGTCGTTGTTTGGATCAGTAACGGTGAATGAGAAATTCACGAGTGTACCTGCATCTACGCAGAGATCCGGAAGATCGGGAATGTCCGGGTTATCGTTCGAACAGTTTTCCATAACATCAATCGACATATCCCGAAGGACCACACCAATCAACACACGGTTTCCATTCATCAGCCTTCTCCATTCTTCAATGTAAATAACCACGTTGTATTTTCCGGCGAGCTGAGGAGTGCACCACGATAAATCACCCGTGATTGGATCAATCGACATGCTTCCGCCGCCAACCTGGTTTGGAAACTGGTAACCTACAATAGGAAGTCCGTTTGTGTCAAGGCAAGGACCAATGCTGTATGCAAGACTATCTCCTTCAACATCGTAAGCGCCGGGATTGTGGTAAAAGCATTTGCCCATGCAGGCTTTGTCCAAAGGAATAACCGTAAGCTGCGGAGTAGAATTGCACCCAATGTTGGGATCAACCACAATGGTAGTCTGCAGGTAGAACGGAACGTTAACCGAGTTTGGAATGTTTTCGATTCCGGTTACACGGTTCGGGTCCTTTACATTCAGCGTGTACGTTCCCGGGCTGTACGAGTGGCAGGCTATGTATGTATTTTCTTTGGTGTTCGGATAATTTGAGAGTACAACACCATCACCTGCATTGTTCTGGCACAGGGTCTGGCTTCCGTTACTACGGTTGATCGTTTGCTCCACTCCATCACCCCAATCGAGGAGAAGCTCGCAACGGTCGGCCGGCGATTGTGAATTCGTGTACGTTGTGATCGTGACCTCGTACTGACATGTCTGGCTGTTGATGCACCTGAGCGTAATCTGTCCGGCAATATTATGTGTTGCCTTCAGTGAAAGAATTCCTGATAACAGAACTGTGCAGACGAGAACGAATTTCTTCATGCGTATTCTAATTAACTACCTGTTCGGGCGTACGTACAACAGCGCTCTTGTGGTCTGACTGGTCAAGCAGGAATGCGTTGAACTGAATGGTGTCATACAACATAAACTGTGGGTTCACTACGAGGTAAATATCTCCTTCGAGGCCGGTTTGACCTTCGGTAAGTTCAGGTATCCTATACGTATAGTATATGGAATCGGTTGTGGAAACTCCCGGCCGGGCCACGTGAAATTCGCCGTCAACTCCTTTATAATAGAGTGTAAGCACCATGTTGGAGTCGTTGCCTACAGGTGCAACACCCACATCGCCATCGCCATCGGTGAAAGAGAAAACCACTTTAAGCGTATCCGAGCCGTTATAAATGAATTCTTTGAATGTGATGATGGGTTCATCCGGAAATACCGGATCAGGGGTACACGAGAATAGTGACGACGCCACGACTGCACAAGCTGCTATGTATGCACGTATTTTCATAAGGATACTTTTGCCAGTCTACCAAAGGTAACTTAAAGCCTGCTTTTTCCCAATTAATTCGGGGCTAATCGGTAAGTGGCTCGAGGGACAGAACTGCCGGGATATAACGCAGATTAACTGGCAATGGTACAGGCATAAAACAAAATTTCCCGAACTAGTCGGGAAGTTTTGTGGCAAACACATGAAACACATGTATAGAGGAAGAACGGCCTTTTGTAAAAACTCGCCCTTCAGGAGTACGTTGTTATGCGCGCTGATCGAAATTTACGGTGATCACGCTGCTGTGACGCTTATGCTTTTTGCTGTGGGAACGTGTACTTTTCCCGCTGCCCTGGTAAGCTCCGCAGTCTTCCTGACCTTTGCAAGATGGAATAGCTGTAATAACTATTGATGCTATAAGAACCGATGCAAACATTTTGAAAACTGACTTCATAGTGCGGATAAGCTTTAGAGGTTTTTAGCGCCTTTCTGATAATTAGGGCGGGGATTGTCCTTTTTCCACATCCCTGCACAAAGATTTTTGCAAGAAATATTGAATGGCGCTGATAATCAGCGAATTATTTTTAAAGTTTGAGGCGAACTAAAAAGCTGTGTCGGAAAAATGTCACAAATTTCAGGGCATTTCGTGTGGAATTGTTGCAATGTTCGCCCTTTAGGTTAACTCCGATTTGGATGTAGTTCTTTTTTTCGTACTTTAGGGATGGCAAACACATGTTAAACATTTTGTAATCCCTAATCAAGGTGAGGATACGATTCTTTTGGCCTAAAAAGGAAACGCAGCTGACCGATCAGGAACTGATCGAACAGTACCGCAAGAGTGGAAACTCCTGGTACGCTGGTGAATTATTCCGGCGTTACACTCAACTTATCACTGCAGTTTCATACAATTACCTGCAGAATACCGTTGAGACGGAAGATGCGGTGATGGAAGTTTT
>DATHKF010000270.1:0-2498 GCA_035489505.1 Bacteroidia bacterium
TGTTCGGTTTCGTCGAAGAACAAATCGATGATGAGTACATCGTGATGCGATTGTTCCAGCGCAGCCACCCACGATTCTTTGGTTTCAAAAGTGGTTGGAGGTGAAATCAGGAAGAGAAAATTCTGTGCCTGCGCAAGCGCCGTAACATTGTTCGCATTCTCGTTATGGATCTGCGTTGGAAACATATCGAGTTCGCGCGATTCGGCAGCAAACGAAACAAAACCTTCCGCGTCGTTGCGGGTGTACGAATCGGCGATGAGATCGGGCGCACTGCAGTAGTCGATCACAAGCACAGTAAGTCCGTGATTTACCGCAAACCGGCATTGCGCCAGCCACAGGGCCTGTTCTTCGTAGTTTTCGCTCAGGAAATTGTTCTGGTTGTCGTAACCATAAAACAGCTCTTCCTGTGCGCAACCGTCGATCGCAGCGATATAGTCGGCTTCCGGTGTTCCGTTTCCTCCGCCTTCGCTGGTGAGCAGCTGCATTCCGTTTTGTGGCACAACGATGAATCCCGGGTGTAATTCTTCACCACGTTCACTGATTGTGATCACAAACTCCCGCATTTCACTGCGGTAATCGGGTTTCACCTGTTCTTCCGAACACGCGGCGAACAGCAGCAGCACTGGGGCTAAACCAAGGTATTTTGTCAATTGATGCATCATTCTTTCCAAAATTACTTAAAAGTATTACTTTTGTCCTCCCTAAAAAGAGCCCGTAAGGCAATTTTTCAGGTTTGGTTCTTTTAATTGCTGTAATGCCCAGGTGGCGAAATTGGTAGACGCACCATCTTGAGGGGGTGGCGCCGTTAGGTGTACGAGTTCGAATCTCGTCCTGGGCACTCTTGCAACCCTCAAAGGGTTTTAAATCCTTTGGGGGTTTGCACAAATGCCCATGTGGCGAAATTGGTAAACGTTGCGGTCTCAGAAGCCGTTGGAGTTATATCCTTGAGAGTTCGAGTCTCTCCGTGGGCACCAAACCAGCCGAGTATTTATTGACACGCGTAGTTTCTTTGGCGCGGATGCTGAGTTTCTCTGGCAATCTTACTTCACGATGTTTTTTTGCCGCTGATTTCGCTGATAACGCAGATTCTGTGTGCTGCAATTCTTAAATGATTTCTGATCCGCCCTCCACAGATCGATGAACCGAAATTCGCGAGGCGAATTAATCATTCAAAATTTTTACCCGGTTACGCATCTGCGTAATCAGCGAAATCTGCGGCGAACATTTCAAAATTTCTTACCTGAACAATTTACTGTACCTTTTAATCATGAAAGCACGTTTACTATTCTGCCTGCTCACGGCATTCACACTTTGCGCAAACGCGCAGGGCGCATGGAACCTCCGCGACTCCATCACGGGACCGGGACGCTATGGCGCCGCCTCTTTTTCGGTGGGAAATTATGGTTACGTCGTTGCCGGTTATCATACCACGGCACTGCTGAATGATTGCTGGCAGTATGATCCGGTTACAGACACCTGGAGCCAGCAGGCGAATTTTCCCGGCGGAATGCGCTGGAACTGCAACGGATTTTCAATCGGCAGTTTCGGTTATGTGAGCTGCGGTTTTTCCAGCGTGCAGAACTACACCATGTTCAACGATCTCTGGCGCTATGATCCGTCAACCAACTCGTGGTTACAGCGTGCTTCGCTTCCCGCAAGCGGAAGATGGATGGCAGCAGCATTCGCAACCGGTGGCAAAGGATATCTTGGAACAGGATCAAGCGGAACGGCGTACCTGCAGGACTTCTGGGAGTACGATCCTTCAAACAATACCTGGACGCAAAAGCAGAACTTCCCTTACCCGATCACACTGGCCAGTTCGTTTGACCTGAACCTGAAAGGATATGTACTCTGCGGAAACGACACAACCACCGTTGGAATTTCTCCTTCGCAGAATGAGATATGGGAATATGATCCCGCCTTGGATTCCTGGACGCAGAAAAGTAATCTTCCCGGTTCCAACAGGGCCGGAGCGAGCACATTCACCATTGGCTCCCTCGGGTATGTTACGCTGGGAAGAGGCACAGGATACCCGGTGGATAGCTGGTCGTATGATCCTTCAACAGATACCTGGAGCCCTGTCGCATCCTTTCCGTCAATGGGTCGATGGATGACCGCCTCGTTTTCCATTGGGAACGCCGGTTACATCACCACCGGGCGACGCCAGACAAAGATCGTTACACAGGAAACGTGGAAGTTCGGTATTGACATCAACGGATTTGAAACTGCAGGACAAGACCAGTCTGCTATGACTGCATTTATGTCGGGTGGACAGTTCTTCATTACTAATTTCCCGGGAACGAACATTGAGCCGGTCGTAGTGAAACTGTATGACGCACAAGGCAAGCTTGTTTCCGCTTCCGGTACGGTAGTGCTTTCAGCCGGTATGAATACAATCGATATCGGCCAGCCGGCGATGGGAATTTATTTCTGCGTGATTGAAAACAGCAGCGGCCCGGTGTGCAGGGCGATCAGGATTTGCGTGACAAGCCACTAAG
>DATHKF010000271.1:0-4493 GCA_035489505.1 Bacteroidia bacterium
GCAAATGCAGAAAACAATTCCATTGCGGCGGAGCCCCGTAGGGGCGAAACCTTCGTAGCATATGGCGTAAGCCATAGGCTACGAAGATCAAAAAGAAAAATTCCATGCTGCCGCAGGCTTGTCCTGAGCTTGTCGAAGGACGCTGTCCGCCGCCTTTTCAGGCGGGTCATTGTGATGCCACGTGGTACCACCAGACATCACATTAAAACCTTTTACCGTAATTTCACTCCATGAAAAAAATCGGTCTCACAGGCGGAATCGGCAGCGGAAAATCTTTCGTTGCTGAAATTTTTCGTCACCTGGGAGTTCCGGTTTTTTCTTCCGATGATGCCGGCCGCGATTTACAAAATTCCGATCCGGAAGTTCAGGCAGCGATGCGCAAATTACTCGGTGATGTGTTCCTGCCCGATGGTACATTGGACCGTCAGAAAGTCGCAGGAATTGTCTTCAACGATCCTGAAAAACTGAAACAGCTCAACGAAATTGTTCATCCTGCCGTGGGCAAAGCCTTCGGGAAGTTCTGCGTCGTTCATGCGCATGCAAAATTCGTGATCAAAGAAGCGGCCATTATTTTCGAAGCAGGGATTGACAAACACCTCGACGGAACAATCCTCGTTACCGCGCCCGATGCGGTCCGCATTCAACGCGTGATGAAACGCGACGGAATCTCAGAAGACGAAGTCCGCGCACGCATGGCCCGCCAATGGCCCGATATGAAAAAACTTCCGCTCGCGAAATGGAAAATCACCAACGACGGCAAGGCGCCTTTGCTGAAACAAGTGCTTAAGATCAATATGCTAATAAGTTAATATGCTGATATGCTAATGGGTGGCACACTGTGTGTTAAACCTGTTTTCGGAACACCATAAACCATCATTGTGTTCGCTATCTTCGATACACGCATTAGCACATTAACTTATTAGCACATCAGCACATTATTGTATCCCCGCAAGTATCTTCTCACTCAACCCACCCACAATCGGCGCCGGAGTCATTTTTCCATTGATCGCATTGATCAGTCCGATCACGAGTAAAGTGAGAATTCCAATAGCCACAAGAGGCAGCAGGAACAGTGACAGAAATCCGAACAGGGGAGATGTAATGCCAATGATAATGGCACAGGCCAGCCAGGTGATAAACAGCCCCAATCCCTGGCGCAAATGAAATGCCCCGAATTTGGTTTTGTCCTGCTGGTGAAGGATGATGGCCACAATCCATCCCAATAGGGTGCAATAACTCAGGATTCCGACGGTTTTTCCACGCGTAACATCATCCGCAGGAGCGGGTTGCTGGTAATTTGGCTGCTGGTGGCCTTGATTCGGGTTGTTATAGTCCATGGGTTTGAGTTTTTTTCAAATATACAGCAATGAACTTAATTGTTTCGGGTTCAAAGTTCAGGGTTCCGGCCTCCGTAGAACGAACCCGAAACCCGGAACTTTTTCAACCCGGGACTGTCAGTTTTTTCCTATTTTAGCCCCTCAAAACTCATTAAGAATCATGTCAAACACCAACCCTCCTTTTCCTCCGAATCCTCCAGGGCCTCCGGGCCCGCCAAATAACCCATACGGACAGAACCCTTACGGGCAAAATCCTTATGGCAATAATCCATACCAGCAAAACCCAATGGGCATGCAGCGCGATGTGCCGAATGCTACGGCTATTCTCGTGCTCGGGATCGTTTCCATTGTCACCTGCTGGTGTTACGGGATCATTGGACTGGGTTGTGGTATTGCCGCACTGGTTATGGCAAACAAAGCAATGCGCGAATACCAGGCGAATCCTGCGGGGTTCACCACTTCATCATATAACAATGCAAAGGGCGGAAAGATCTGCGCAATCATCGGGACGATTCTCTCCGGTTTGTACATGATCTACATCATCTGCATGTTTGCATTCCTGGGCAGCGCCATGATGAGCGGCGGGCTTTGGAACAATATGTATTGATCTGACCAATGAGCTGGATTGAATGGCTGGAGCACCATCTCCTCGCGTGTCCAAACAAAGTGTTTTTTGGAATGGAATGCCCGGGGTGTGGAATGCAGCGTTCAATCATTGAACTGATGAAGGGAAACTTTGTGGAAAGCCTGAAAATGTAT
The DNA here is from genome assembly GCA_035489505.1 of Bacteroidia bacterium. Taxonomy (GTDB): domain Bacteria; phylum Bacteroidota; class Bacteroidia; order Palsa-965; family Palsa-965. The sequence continues at coordinate 2,097 of DATHKF010000271.1, forward strand.
CCGGCGTTGTTACCGATACTTTTCACGCTTGTCCTGCTCGGTTTTCATCTCCGGTTCAAGTTCAGGAACGGTGCAAAAATGCTTCAGTATTCATACATCGTTTCAACAACAATTGTACTCGTATCTTTTATAATAAAACAAATACACATCTTTAACCCGTAAACACAAACAACATGGAAAACAACAACCCAACTATTCCGCCTCCACCGCAAGGCTATTCAAATCCTAACCCATACCAGCAGGCACCAGGCGGATACCAGCAGCAACAGGGTGGTGCTTTCGGCGGACAAATTGACCACCCGAAAGCGGCTTCCATCAATACGCTGGGCATTATCGGACTGATCTGCACATTCGTTTTCGGAATCGTGGGATTGATCCTCAACATTATTGCGCTGTCTATGTCAGGCGGAGCAATGAGTGATGTGAATGCAAATCCAGGAAAATACACTGAAGCATCGATCAAGAAGATCAAAGGCGGACGTACCTGCGCAATCGTTGGATTGAGTATCCAGGGTGCAGTAGTCCTCATCCTCCTTCTTGTGTTGATGGCAGCAATGTAATCCGATGAAAGTCCTTTCTGCAGAACAAACCAGGGAGGCCGATCTTTATACTATACAGAACGAGCCCGTTTCGTCAGTTGATCTGATGGAACGGGCTTCTCGTTTGTGCTCCGATTGGTTGCTGAAGAAATTTGAAGCCGGTACGGCATTCATCATCGTCTGCGGCAATGGAAACAATGGTGGTGATGGATTGTGTATTGCACGACATCTGTTCGAAGCCGGACGCAAAGTGGAAGTGAAAATCGTTCGTCCGTCCAAAGAAGACCCGAAAGATTTTGCACGCAATCTTGAATTGCTCCGCGACCAAAAACAAATCCGCGTGGACGAATTCACCGCGCATTTTTCGTTGCGGAATTCATTGGCGCAGCGCGAAGTTGTTGTGGTCGATGCACTCTTTGGTTCCGGGCTCAACCGCGAAGTTTCCGGTATTGCCGCAGAGGCTATTGCCACGATGAACGTTTCACCATTCATCAAAGTGGCCATCGATGTTCCGTCGGGATTGTTCTGCGACGACAATACATCGAATTCATACCACCACATTGTCCGCGCCGATTTTACGCTCACATTCCAGTTTCCTAAACTGAGTTTCTTCTTCGCGGAAAACGCACCGTACGTTGGAGAATTTGCGGTGCTCGATATTCGTCTGCATCCGGCTTTTCTCGCGAATGCCGATACGTGGTTTCATTTCACCACGCATGTAACGGTGAAAGCGATCCTGCACGAACGCGGAAAATTTCATCACAAAGGAACGTTTGGACACGCACTCATTGCTGCCGGTTCAGAAGGAAAAACCGGGGCTGCGGTATTGTGTACACGCGCCGCATTGCGAAGCGGAGCCGGGCTCGTAACTGCTTTCGTTCCGCAGATCAGCCGCGACGTGATGCAGGAAGCTGTTCCCGAAGCGATGGTGATTACTGCAGATGAAGCCAAACACATCGGCGGAAGAATTCCTGCCAATAAATTCGACGCGCTCGGTGTAGGTCCCGGATTGGGCACAGCCAAAGAAACCGAAAGCACATTGCGTCTTTTGCTCAATGAATACACCGGCCCGATGGTGTGGGATGCAGATGCGCTGAATATTTTATCGGCCAATAAAACATGGATCGCATACCTGCCGAAGAACACCATTCTTACACCGCATCCCGGCGAATTTGATCGCCTCACGCAAGCGCATACTTCCGGGTTTGAACGCATGAAAACACAACAGGCATTTGCGCAACGCAACGGAGTGGTCGTTGTGTTGAAAGGCGCGCACACGTCTGTTGCTTTACCCGATGGGGCCGTGTTTTTTAATTCTTCCGGAAATCCCGGTATGGCTACTGCTGGTAGCGGCGATGTACTCACCGGAATTATTGCATCCTTTCTCGCGCAGGGATATTCTGCTGTTCATGCTTCCATTGCCGGTGTGTATCTTCACGGCCTGGCCGGAGATATGGCCGCTTCAACGCGGGGACAGGAGTCGATGATTGCGGGGGATATTATTGAGAATCTCGGCGGAGCATTTAAAATGATAAAAGAAGTTTAAAAAAGTTTTTAGTTTCTGGTTCGAAGCACTAACCAGAAACTAATAAACCCAATAACCTGACAAATGAAATACACAGTTACCGATCGCTTCCTGAAATACGTAACCATCGACACCCAATCCGATCCCGCTTCACCGACCTGTCCGTCGACCATGAAGCAAAAAAATCTTGGCAAAGTGCTCGTGGAAGAATTGCTCACCATGGGAATTTCCGATGCGCACCTGGACGAACACGGATATGTTTACGCAACCATTCCGTCGAACACCACGAAAAAAGTTCCGGTGATCTGTTTCTGTTCGCACATGGACACATCA
>DATHKF010000272.1:0-10862 GCA_035489505.1 Bacteroidia bacterium
CCGTTTTCAACTCCGGAACGTATTCCGTGATCGTTGAGAACAACTGCTGCTTCGCTACGTCTGCTGGTTTCTATGTGCTCGTGCACGGCGATAACGGCTACAACCCGGTAAGCGCTACAGTCGACAACGACACCGTTTGCCCTGGCGACAGCGTCGAGCTTTCTGTTCGTACGAATGTTCGCGGCCTCATCTTCTCGAAATACGAAGAAGGTTCCGGCTTCGATAAAGCAGTGGAAATCTACAATGGTACAGGTGCAGCAGTGTTGCTTTCCGACTATGAGATCCGCAATTTCCACAACGGCGCTTGCGACAATTCCATTGCAACATTCACAATCGCTCTTCCTGCAGTGATGCTGGCTGACGGCGCTGTGTTCACAGTTGCTAACCCTGGCCACTCAGAAATCGGTGGTTGCTTTAATCCTGACCTGCAGTCGAACGATCTTCAGTTCAACGGTGATGATGCTGTTACTTTGTACAACGCTGCTGCCGGCGAATACACAGACATCATCGGTTCGATCTGTAACGATCCGGGATCACGCTGGAGCGATACTGGATTCTATCGCACGCAGAACATCCTGCTCACCCGTCGTCCGTGCGTTTACGAAGGCATCCTCGTTAATCCAAACCTGCCTGGTACTTCTGGTTTCCCAACGCTCGTAAGCGAGTGGTTCCGCGACACTATTCCAACCGCTTGCGGATTTGGTTCGCACAACGCTACTGCTAACCTGTACAGCTGGACACCACAAGTTACTGTTCCTGTTTCCGGTCCGGTAGTGAAAGCACTTCCTGCTGGTACTACTACTTACACGGTGAGCGGTGCATATTGCGATGGTTGCCCTTACACAGACACAGTACGTGTGGTTGTTGTCGAGTGCCCAGGTGAGCGCCAGGCTGCTCCGGCTAACGTTGCAGTAGCAGCGGAAGTTGCAGCTTACCCGAACCCATTCACCGACAACGTAACACTCAACATCACTACGCTTGAAAGCGGTCCGGTGAAAGTGGAAATCATCAACATGCTTGGTGAAACTGTTGCGGTGCTTAACAACAGCGTAATGGCTGCAGGCACGCACACAATCACATGGGATGGTGGTGCAACACTGCCTGATGGTGTGTACTCATGCAAAGTGACCACTGGTAACACTGTTGAAACAGTGATGCTCGTGAAATCTGCGAAATAAATTTAGTTCCTTAAATGAGAAGAGGGCTTGTCCGAAAGGACAGGCCTTTTTCTTTAAAAAAACTCGAGTCGGTTTTTAAATCGCCGGATTTTAGGTAACACATTTTGACTACCAGGAGCTGATGAAAACCGCTGAAGCGGTTGAGGAGTAAATCGCTATCTATTGCCGGGGGCTTAAGCCCCCGGCAATAGATACAGCGGGTTTCCTAAACGGTTTCAACCGTTTTTCATTTACTCCTGCGGAGTCCATATCCACGGCAACGGATCCTTACCCAATTTCATGGTCGCACGATGTTCGAGCAACTGATCTTCTGTCGCTCCGCGCATGATCGAAACGTAATACAATCCGCTTGGCTGAAGGATCATCTCAGCAGGATACCCGCGCTTTTTCCATACCGCAGTATAGTTGATTGCATTTTCTTTGCTCTTGAACGCACCTGCAATGAGCAGGTAACTTCCGTTCGCCACCGAAGGAACCTGCACTACACCTACATCTGGTGCTACACCAAAAGTTTTCGAGGCGTGCACTTCGCGCCTTTGAACAACATACCGGTGCTTGAAAACAGTGTCGGGTACAATTTTTACAGGCTCAGTTTCTTCTGCCTGCTCTGACGCATGCAGCTCGCGTTTTTCAACTACAGCCATGTGTTTTTCGATCTGCACGCGCGGTTGTTTATTCGAAACAATATCCGGCTGTTGCGGAGCAACGCGTATCGGTTCCGTTTCAACCACCGCAGCATTTTCATCGCCGTAACAATACAAATAACCATCGCGCGATGCGATCAGCACATTTCCGTTGTGACAAACCGGCGATGCTTCAAACATTCCCGGCTGAAAAGAAGTTTCTGTGAAATTCCACGCGTCATCGTTTTTGAAAATGTGAATGCCTCCATAACCGGCTGCAACAAGATGTCCTCCTGTAAAAATGGGTGTGGAAATGGAAGGACCGATGTCGGACGTGAAATGTACTGAAGGCACTGGAAACATAGTTACACCATCAGGACCGGCCGCTGTTGTATTCGAAAGCTGCATGTAATTGACCACAGTAAGAATGCCGTCAATACCGGTGAATGCAGCAAGATGCGGATCGTTCTCACGGCGGTAATTGTCATTCACACTTACACTGCCAATCACGCCACCGATCCACGATGAAAAATTGTGATCGCGGGTTGGATAATACCAGTCGACACAATGTTCAGGTTCGCGTGCCGGATTAATTTTCAGAATTCCGCCATGACCGGGAATGTATTGTTTCTCGATCGCCACGAGCAGGCAATTGTCTGAAGTAACAACGGGTGTTCCATCGATGTCGGCGGATACTTTGTAATCCCAATCAATTTGTTTCGTTTCCAGGTTGTATCCGAAAATATGTCCGCAACCCGAAGCAATGTACAGGTGGTTGCCCAATCTCACTGGCGATGCTTCTGTCACGAGATTTCCGCCGTGCGCAGCTGCATCTTCATTCGAATACAGCAAATCGCTCGAGAGAATTTCAGGTCTTGAAGAACTGTCGGTCCATGGCGACGATTTCTCCGGGTGAAACGAAACGAAATATCCATTCTCCAGTCCGATGTAACCGGTACCGTTCACGAAAACGGGTGATGCATCAACGTCGCTGCTGTAACACTTCGTGTGTTGCATAGGCATTCTCCATTGTTCCTCGCCGGTAAGACACGAGATCGCACGAAAACTGGAAACGCCGGTGTCGCTTATCGAATACTGCAATCCCTTGCGGCTTCCCTGGAAGATCATCAAAGCGTTCGAAGGTTCAACCGCCTGTTCATTGACGAAAATAGTTCCGGTGCCTTTCAGAATATCATCGAACTCGTATTCCCAAACCAGTTTACCCGAATCGAGTGACAGTTTTTTCAGGTGGTGATCAAAACTGCCCTGGTACACATACGTAATTCCGTACTCCTTCGTAATCAGCGGCTGCCCTGTCCATCCGGCACCTGCCCAAACTTCAACACCCGCTTCTGCAGTGACAATTGTTTTCCCTGATCCTAAAAAATATTTCCATTGCAGGTTCAGTGAATCGCTGCAGTAATTCCCATAGTAGTTTCGCGTTTCATTCCCGAGGAAAGTTCCGTTGATGATCTCGAAAGGAGATGGTTCTTTTTCCTGCACGAGCGCACTTGCATTCCGCATGTGTACATCGCCCTGCAGGTCTTTCACAAGAATGAGCGAGCAAGCCGTTTGGATACAAACCACAAACAGAACAAGAAAGAGATATCGGAGAATCCGTTTCACAGGAGTGGAAATGGAAGTCTAAGATAGTAAAAAAAGCGTTAGTCCTGGCATCAGTGCCAGTGCGATGTCCGTTCCAGCTACGAACGAACTTTGATTTGCACGATTCTTTACCGGTTATTTCGATTTTCAAACCACTTATTACTTCGTGATTCGTAATGTTCGCTATTCAGCATATATTGCTTTTGAAACAAATTTCAGCGCGCATGAAAACATCGTATACTTTTCTTTTACTCACTTTCTATTGTCAATTATTCGGACAAGGCAATCGTGACTGGGCAACATATTACGGAGCAACAGGACAGGAATATGGTAGTTGTGTTGCGACCGATGCGTTTGGAAATATTTACCTCGGAGGATCAACCACGAGTAGTACAGGAATTGCCAATGGCGGATTTCAAAATACTTTCGGAGGCTCGATGGATGCCTTTCTTGTAAAATTTGATGCCATGGGCAATCGCGTTTGGGCAACCTATTATGGTGGCTCGGGTACTGACCCTATTTATAGCATTGCAACAGATCCCTCAGGCAATGTATACATAACCGGATTCACCACCAGCCCCGCGGGTATTGCTTCCGGAGGATTTCAGAATTCTCCCGGAGGAGGTAGCGATGCTTACCTGGTGAAGTTTGACTCCAATGGCAACCGGCTCTGGGGAACCTATTATGGTGGCACCGGGCAGGAGACTGGTTCTGGAATTGCAATAGATGCCACGGGAAATGTATGCCTCATAGGGAATACAGCAAGCACGTCAGGTATTGCTTCCGGAGGATTTCAAAATACATATGGTGGCGGTTCCTTCGATGCTTTCGTTGTCAAATTCGATCCATACGGCGTTCGGCTCTGGGCCACCTACTATGGTGGAAGCCTCAATGATCAAGGGACATCTGTTGCGGTGGATGCTTCAAAAAACATTTGTATCAGCGGGAGCACCGCCAGCACCTCAAATATTGCCTCGGGAGGATTTCAGAATTCGTACGGAGGTGGACTTAGCGATGCATTCGCAGTCAGGTTGGATTCAGCAGGCAATCGCATCTGGGCAACATATTATGGCGGGTCCGGTGATGATGTTGGAAACGCCATTACCGTTGACTTCGTGGGAAATATTTACCTGGCCGGAAATACATCAAGCACATCAGGTATCGCCTCCGGAGGATTTCAGAATGGTTTGGGTGGTGGCACTACGGATGCGTTCGTGGTCAAACTGGACTCAACCGGTAATCGACTCTGGGGTACATACTACGGAGGAACTGCGACCGATGCAGCCGCACACTTAACAACAGATTATCTCGGAAATGTCTACCTGGCCGGCTCAGTCGATAGCGATTCAAGTATTGCTTCCGGAGGATTTCAGAATTTATACGGAGGCGGACTTCAGGATGCTTTTCTGTTGCTTTTTCAGATAGTGGTCAGCGTCTTTGCGCTACCTATTATGGAGGAGCCGGAATGGACCTTGGCATGGACGTCGCCGTGGATGTTTCAGGATATGTTTACCTGGTAGGTTATTCCGACGCAACCGCGGGCATAGCTTCCGGAGGGTTTCAGAATATATATGGAGGAGGAGTTACGGACGCTTTCCTCGTGAAATTTATTTCCTGCGCATTCACTGCGGTTGCAGAATATGAAACACCCTTCACCTTTTCAATATTCCCCAATCCATCTTCCGGAATGGTTACGGTTGAAGGAGAAGGAGAGTTACGCGTGTATAACATGCTTGGCGAAATTGTATTCGCTCAGAAAATTCAACGTGGCCAAACAGAAATTGATTTGAACGTCCAGCCTGGTGGAATTTATTTCATGGAATTATCGTCCGGAGAAAAAAGGGCAACCCAAAAACTGATCCTGCACTAGTCGTTCAACACTAACACTGATACCGGCACTGCTTACCCCTTGATCCGGTTTCTCTCAGAGTCATTGTTATTCCGCTCCTTCATCTCCTGCTGTTTCACTTTTCCGAAACGGTAACTCAGTGCAATGCGCAGGTAACGTGAATCGCCTGCTTCGCGGTAATAGAGATCGAATCCGGGAATGCGTGAATCAGCTTGCGAAATGGCGGTGTAGAGGATGTCGTTGCAGATCAAACGCACGGTGAAATTATTGTCCGTCGATTTGAACATGAGCGAAGCGCGCAAGCTCGACATCGGCCGTGCCTGGAAAAGTCCCTCTCCTCCACCCGTCAGGTACCAGTACATCACTTCCAGCGAAAAATGTTTTTTCAGGCTGAACTTGTTGTAGAAAAAGAAGAACCAACCTTCAGCATCGTTGTGTGCAAAATCAACACCGTTGTCGTAATGATAGATGGTACGTGTGTAGCCTGCGGTATTGTATGTGGTCCACCAGGAAGTCTGGTAAGGCAACGCAATTTCAAACCCGATCTGTTTGGCGTAATCGAAATTTCTTTCCTGCCCTACGAATTGCGAATTGCCCGCACCGGTCCGTTCCACAAACAATTCCATCGCCTGGTTCGTGTATGCATACGTAAAACCAATCGAAGCTGCTTCGAGGTAAATAAGTTCAACGCTGAAGTCGTGAATGTACTCGGGACGCAATCCGGGATTTCCTTTGATGTACGACAATGAATCGATGAACATGATGAACGGATCGAGATCCTGGAAACTCGGACGTTCAATGCTCCACGAATAATCGAGCGAGATCATAAGATCTTTCATGATCGTGTAATTGATCTCCGTCATCGGAAAAACATTCAGGTACGATGTATCGATCAATGTTGTTCCGTACAGGAGCGATTTTCCATTGGTTGTTGCATACTCCGCACGAAGTCCGGCGGTGATGTACCATTTGTGCGTGGTGAATGTTCCCTGTGTATATGCGGCAATGGTTTGTTCGCTGTACTCGAACGAATTCAGTATCGCCGAATCATTCACCCATTCCCCGTTGCTCATCAGCCGCTGCAGGCCTACTTCGCTTCCGTTCGTGACGAGTGAATACTTCGCCCCGGTTTCAATTTTCCAGGCCGTGTCAATACACTTGGTCCAGCTGAATTGTCCCACCGCAAAACGAATTGTATTTTCAGAAGTGTTTCGCAAATCACCCGACATCGTTGACGAAGGCGTCGATAAGTTCTGTGAAATACTTCCGAGCTTGGTACTGCGGTAATCCGTCCACGAAACAGACGTGTGAATTTCACTGCCCAGTGTATCCAGCAACCGGGTGTATCCCAGTGTAGACTGGTAATCGCGTTGCTTTCCTTCATCCCTGCGCGTAGTGGTGATAATACTTTCCGTACTATTCGCAGTTACCACGTTGCTGTTGTCTACGTCGAAAACACTCTGGTGAAAATTGGAATTCACAGTCAGATCGAAATGACTGATAGAATCCGGGCGGTACTGAAAGGTTATCCCGGGATAAAATCCGCCGGGGAACTCGCGATTTTCCTTCACTTCATTGCGCATCGTGTAGTGCAACGAATCCTCATCAAATTCGCGCAGGTATAACGTGTTCTGCCAGCGTGTTCCTTTGAAGAAACCCATGCGCCCGGTTACCGTGAATTTGTTTTTTCGCCAGTACCCGTTCACACCCGTGTAGCCATAAATATTCGGCGTGTACGAAACGGCCTGGAAGAGATCCACATTGTAACCTTCCATCGCTTTTTTCTTCGTCACGATATTGACCACGGCACGTCCCTGCGCATCGTAACTCGCTGGTGGATTTTTAATGATCTCGATGCTGCTGATCTGTATCGATGGAATCGAGCGCAGCATTTCTGCAGGAATACGCTGACCGTCGAGAAACAAAATGGCCGTTCCTCTTCCGAAAACGGTAACATTTCCGTCGGTACCGATCATCAGTCCCGGCGTGTTTTCAAGCACTTCATACGCCGTGCCCATTGCGCTCAGGCTGGAATTTTCGACGTCCACAGAAAGTTTGTTGCCCTTATTCTGCACCACAGGAGCAAATGCGCGGATCTCCACCTCCTTAAGGTTTGCCGCATCAAGACGGATCGTGTCGAGTGTCATCACCGGCATAATCGGTGCGTAAATCGTTACATACTTCGGCGCAAAGCCCATTACATTGCACCGGAACAAAAGCGAATCAGAATCTTTGACATCGGCTTCAAAAGCAAATCCTCCTTCGGTGATCACAGCACCTGCAACAAACGCAGTATCGGGAAATGTAAACAACACCACATTACCCGTAAACACCGGTAGGTTTTTATCGTCGACCACTGTGCCGCTGAATGGAACCGTGTATGCATGCGCGAGGTTCGTCGCAAAAAGGCACGCGCATAAAATGATGTGAAAACCGCTCTTCATATTTTTTATAACGCAGTCGTAACGTTTAGATACCGGCTGAATGACAAAAGTATGGAAAGTTGTCGCTTCGCGACTGCGCACTGCGCACTGTTTCACTGCGCACTGATTTTTCCTATCTTGTCCCATGCGTCATCCAAAAGGTCTTCCGTATCTCTTCTTCGCCGAAATGTGGGAACGCTTCGGTTATTACCTCATGCTTGGAATTTTTGTTTTGTACCTCGAAGCACCGCTGTCTAAAGGTGGTTTCGGAATGGAAACAAAAGATTCGGCGGACATCTACGGAACGTTTATCGCACTCGTATTTTTGACTCCGTTTCTCGGAGGTTTGCTCGCTGACCGGATACTTGGGTACCGTCTCAGCATTACCGTCGGCGGATTGCTCATGGGCGTTGGGTATGCATTGCTGGCCATAAAAGGCGATGCCATATTTTTCGTTGCGCTATTCCTGATCATCCTTGGAAATGGATTTTTCAAACCGAATATTTCCACCTTGCTTGGCAATCTTTACAACGAAGACAAATACCGTCCATTGAAGGATGCGGGCTACAATATTTTTTACAGCGGGATTAACATCGGCGCGTTCATCTGTAATTTTTTCGGTGCGGTGATGCTCAACATGTGGGGATGGTCGGCTGCATTTCTCATGGCCGGAATCGGAATGTTTGTTGGCGTAGGTATATTCTGGCTGGGCATGAAACATTACAGGCACGCCGACGTACTCAAGCCGGTTCAACCAACGGATACACCGATGGCGAAAATCGTTGGACTGACCATGGTGCCTGCACTCATCGCCGGATTGCTGGGCTGGATCATTCCCGGAAATATTTTCGGAAGCGATTCAACGGATGCTTTTATTTTCGGATCACTGCCGGTCGTGTTTTTCTATTTCCAGCTTTGGTATAAATCATCAGCAGAAGAACGCCGGCCGATCAGCGCCATGCTCGCCATTTTCGGTGTGGTGATCGTGTTCTGGGCGGTGTTCAAACAAAACGGAACAGCGCTCACTACGTGGGCGAAAAGTTATACCGATCGCGAAGTTCCTGCAGCTGTTGTAGTGCCATTGGACAGTCTCAAGCTCGTGGAAACGATGGTCATCAAAAAAGATTCAATAGATCTCACGGATGCACTGTTCCGGAAAATGAAAGACAAAGACGGCAAGGTGATTAAGACCTTTGCACTTCCTGATTACATCAAAAATATTCCGCCGGAAAAAAAACCTGCAGAGGGAACGGCACTTAAACTCACGAATACGAGTATTTATCAATCGATCAATCCGTTCTGGGTTGTTTCACTGACGCCGCTTGTGGTGTTGTTTTTCGGTTTCTTGAAACGCAAAGGAAAAGAACCAACAACTCCGGAAAAGATTGGGTGGGGCCTTGTGATCAGTGCGCTCTCTACGCTGGTGATGGTAGGCGCTGTGTACGCCGGCGATAATGGTCTCGTGAAAGTAAGTCCATGGTGGCTCATTGGCGCATACGGTGTAATTACCATTGGAGAATTGTGTCTCAGCCCGATGGGATTGAGTCTCGTCTCCAAACTTTCCCCGGCGCGTTTAACTGCGTTGATGATGGGTGGATGGTTTTTGTCGACCTCGCTGGGTAATAAACTCTCCGGCATTCTCGCCACGATGTGGGACGGTTACGAGAACAAAGCGAATTTCTTCCTGGTCAATTTCGTGATCCTTGGTGTTGCCGCCGCGGCAATATTCCTGATGATGAAGTGGCTGAACAGGATTTTTAAGGAGTACAATCCAAAATAAATTGCCACAAAGCCACGAAGGCGCTAAGATTCACAAAGAAGGACAAAGAAAAAACGCAGGGAAGTAAATCTCTGCGTTTTTTCTTTGCGCCACTGCGCCTTTGCGGCCATTTCTACCGCGCAACGCCCTCAGCAATCGCCTGTGCACCGGGAGCATTCGCTGATGCTGATGTGAGCAATACGTCGTTCACGTAAATTTCAGCAATCACTTCCTCTGGTCCGAGGTTAGTATTGCTTGCGTTCAGCCGAACCAAAGTTCCGCTGGTCACGTCAAACGAATACGTATACGTAGACCTGTTGATCTCATGCTTTTCTTCTACCGATGTGCCCAGAGCGGGAACAAGCTGGTAAACGGTCATGTCGCCGCTGATTGCAGAAACACGGTACTCAACATGCACAGTGGAATTGCCAACCGGGGTAGTCGCTGGTAATTCTTCTTTGGAACATGAGAAAAGCAGGATTGCACTGACAAGAGGAAGGATACGAAAGATCGTTTTCATGTGTGATAGTTGTGCCGGATTGTCTCCGGATAATTTTTCTTTGGATTAGCTCAGAATAGAAAGCAATGCGATGAAACTTGCAAACAGGAACAGGGCTAAAACCAAAGGGAGTACGCGATAAAGACTTTTCATTGTTTTGGGTTATTTGGGGTTTATAGGGTTGTTAATTCGGGTGCAAAAGTACGTTTTTATCGAAGCAAAGTCAATACTCGTCGAAAAATACTTGTTATTAGTCGTTAAAATTGACAGGAAGCGTTTTCAACCTGCCTCGTTTCCAATCAGTTACAACCCTAAATAAAAAACAGCCGGCTTCTGCCCGAAAATCATTCAGTGCCAAAAGGATTGGTTCAGGATTTCGGGAACGTAGTTTAACCGTAAAATTTTGTTGCGAGAAGGCGATAAAGTTAAGCCGCGAATTACACGAATTACGCGAATGCACAATTGGCGTAATTCGTGTGTAATTCGCGGCCCGATAAAACTGAGCCATTACTCAGGATGTCTTTTCCTGCAAACGGATAAGGAGTTTTTTCAGCACTTCCACATGTGCCATTTTCATCGGCGTGCGTAATCGCTTCGACGTTTCGGTATGAAATTCATGCGTGGAGAGAAAATTAACCTGCAACGCAAACCACTCCTGGTCGGTTTTAACAATGCCGATTCCCTCCCACTCCTTGCGGAGCATCACGGCAATATCCCAGTAATCGTCGCGACCGAGATAATCGTAATCGGCATCCTTTATAATTTTTTCGAGATTATCTGAAGGCAATGCGCCGATTACCGTCACCATGATACAGCGCTGAACGATCGCCACCTGTTCGGGAGAATAACCAAAACGCGGAAGCATATCGCCGGCCATCTTCGATGCTTCGGCTTCGTTCTGGGCATACTGGCGCAGGAATCCGGCA
>DATHKF010000273.1:0-2096 GCA_035489505.1 Bacteroidia bacterium
ACATTCGAAGGATATTCCGCCCGACCGCAATCACGCTGTTGTCGTAACGCAGGAATGCACGGGTAATTCCCTTCGCCAATTCAATGGGGGCGAGGTTTGTTTCATCAAACTGCGCAATATTCACATTGAATTCCTGCTCAATAACGTTAGTGGATATTTTGAGCCATTCGTTTTTTGCGGCAATCAACGCAGCGAAATTTTCCGCAGGTACACCGTGCGACGCAACAGACCAGCCCTTCCTGGAGAGGAACCTGCTGCCGGACAACGAAGACGGTGCTGCTGAAGTCATGGGCGGTTATGGTGTTTGCGACGGATAATTCCAGGAAGAAAAATCCATGCCTGTCAATTCCTGAAGTTCTTCATTGAAGGGCGTGTAAAATGCGGTAAGCAGGTTAAGTATGTCGCCGGAAACTTTTTCAGGTTTTTTCTTCGACCTGTTCACGTTCCTGAGCATTTCCCCGATCTTATAATCCTGTCCCGCAGGTATAACGGAACTGGCGATTCGTTTCAATGGATTGGTATTGTTCAGCAGCTTCATCACGATACGGCCGTATTTCACCGAACGCGAATGATGCGTGACATTGTGCTTTACAGAAAAGTCGGGTTGGAAATCATCGCGCACACCAATTTTCCGGAACAGTTCCGAGCAGATCTTGTCGGGTGCTGTGCCCAATTCTTCAAACCGGAAAATGCTGACCTGTTCCTTCGGAAAATACTGGTAGATCGTTTTCAGGTGCTGTACATACAAACTCATGCGGATAAAAAAATCGTAACGCCAATCGCTCTTGTCTTTGGTGCGAATGACTTCTCCCATGATCTCGAAAGGATCGCGGATGTGGCCGTAGTTGCTTTCCATCTGGAAGGCCGAGTACGTACGTTCCACCGGGTTGCGAAGGATCAGGACAAATTCACATTGCGGGTTGTGATCATACAATCTCCGGATTCCTTCTTCCTTCACATACAATCCCGCGTTTTTGGCGATGAGTTTTTTCTCCGGATGATGCTGGTGAAAATATTTTTTGAAAGCAGATTCCTGTCCTTTGCGGAAGTCCGCATCATCGTAGAAATACGCAAACTCTTTCTGACTGTGAGTGATCACGTCCGGGTGTTCGCCAAGATATTCTTTCAGTGATGTGGTTCCCGCTTTTTGCGCTCCTCCAATGAACAACGCAATCTTTCGGCTCTTTTCTGGTATATTCGGGGTCAACATATTCGGAACACAAGATAAGATTAATTGTTTGTCTGCTGCAATGAGAATAGTCCTGGCTACCCAAAATGTACACAAGATCAGGGAGATTTCCCTGCTGCTTCCTTCGTGGATAACCGTCAGCGGAATTGACGGATTGATCAGTGAAGAATTGCGTGAAGATGGCGAAACACTTGAGGAAAATGCGTTGCAGAAAGCGCGGTTTGTGCAGAAGCTTACAGGTGCAGTTGCCATGGCTGACGATACCGGCCTGGAAGTTGACGCACTGAATGGCGCACCGGGCGTGTATTCGGCGCGCTACGGCGGTGAAGCAAAAAACGCAGAATTAAACATTGCAAAACTGTTGCGCGAGATGCAACACACGTCAAACAGGCGTGCACGTTTCCGTACAGTTATTGCATTGGCCGATGGCAAAAATGAACACCTGTTCGAAGGAATAATCGAAGGTGAGATTATAGAAGAACCACGGGGCACGAACGGATTTGGTTACGATCCTGTTTTTGTTCCGACCGGAGACAACCGCACGCTGGCTGAACTAACCATCGAACAGAAAGGCGCTTTGAGCCATCGTGGGAAAGCGCTGGTGCATCTCGTAGAATTCCTCGCTACGCGTTGAGGATATTGCATTTTACCACGCTTAAATTTCACCGCGGAGGCGCTGAGGCGCAGAGCCGTTACTGGATTTAATAACCGCAAGGGTGCAAAGGACGCAAAGAATCGCCTGGCGATTTTGGCTGCGCTTGAGTTACACAATCGCGCAGCGATTCCCTTTGCGATCTTTGCCTCCTAACCAGCAACCTTTGCGTTTCCTTGGCGCCTCCGCGCCTCCGCGGTGAAATTTTAAACATTATAAACGTGGTTATTTTTGCATGCATCCCTGGTCAATCTG
>DATHKF010000274.1:0-2230 GCA_035489505.1 Bacteroidia bacterium
GGCCAAATCGATCATATCCCAGAAACAAACATTCCCGAAGGCGACTAACCGGCAGACATCAAACAGAGCTTAACTACAAAAGGGCACTGTGAGAGGGAACTTAATGACATTGGGCTTAAGCCCCCGGCAATGAAACCGGTAAACCAGCTCAACGGTTTTAACCGTTTCCATGCCACAAATCTTAACTGATTTCAAACTGAGACACTACCCACAATTCCCCGTGGCAGTTCCTGCATTGATGAATAACCGGTTGGTTGCCGGATTACCGGAGAACTGGCTGTGCAGCGGGAGAAATACCCGAAATACTCAACGCGGAGAAAATAACAAGAAGGGATTTACGAAACATCAGGGCTATGTTTTTCGCGCATAACAAATATAGTGGATGAAAAATGGCGTTGTGCAATATTAATTTGTACGCGAAAGTGTCTTTTCGGGATGTAATGCGTTATTCATTCAGCACTTCCAAATCCACGATCCGTTATGCCAATTACTGCGCTGAGGCTTTCCCTGTTTTTCTTTTGCCTGCTATTCGCCGTACGCGGACCTGCACAAACACCGCTGATCGTCAAAGATTACACCAACTGCACCGTTGGTCTGCAGGATAAAAGCGGTCGCTGGATTGCGGAGCCGGTGTACATGCACATCGATCCGTTCATCGGGAATTTTGCCATCGTGCAAAAGAACAACCTGCACGGACTGATCAACAAGGATGGACGTGAAGTGATCAAAGCAGAATGGAATACGATTCAACCGCTGTATGGCGTACCCGCCGCTCGCCGCAACCTGTTTATTGTTACGAACGGAGCCTTCTCCACTTCTGTGATCGATACAAACGGAACCGTCATTCTTTCCTGCAATTACCGGTTTGTCGATCATTTCCGGGACAGTGCTGTGCTCGCCTATGACAAATGGAATACCTGGACGTTTGTGCATCTCAACGGCACTATTGCGACAGCTCCGGCAAGTACCATACAACCGTTGTGGATCGCACCACACTGTTATTTATTCAAGCAGGTGGCGACCATTGAAACCGAAAATATGCCGGGCTACGCCGCGCAAAAGATGATGGAAGGTGTGGTGCACACCAGCGGAAAAATAATTATTCCACCGCGCTACGAAAAAGTAGAGTGGCTTTCGATCCGGTACCCGATGTTCCAGGTGCGCAACGGTATCTACACCGGTTACTATACCCTGCATGGCGAGCAATTGTGGGACTGTACATTCACGGATGTACAAGACATCAACGGAGGGTATCACCAGAATTTATCAGCCGGGCCTTGTTTTGCACGGTATAAAAACAAATGGGGCCTCATGGATGTTGACGGAGACGCACTCCTCCCGTTTGCGTATGATGTAAAACCGCGCGCCATTATCTATGGCACGTATCCGCAATGCGATACAGCCTACATCATCAATGTCGATAGCTCATTTGGAATTCTCCGTGGAGGAAATGACTGGTTACTCGAACCGGTGTACCAGGCCATCATTCCTTTGTATGGTTCTTATTCAGGGTTGCCCCTGGACGGTTATTACTGCTGCAGCAAAAACGGAAAATGGGGATGCATCACTTCGGCAGGTGAAGAAATTGTTCCGGTGATTTACGACACCGTCTACGGCCTGTATGGCGGCGCGATCCTCTTCTGGTCTCCCGGAGACGCCGGACTGATTCAATACACACAATCTTACGCTCAGGTCGGACTCACAGAAGAGCAATTTTATGCGCAGCCCAAAGACACCACCCGTGACCCAAACGTTTACTACTCCGAAGACGTTCCCAAATGGTACTACGGTCCGGAGTATGATTACAATTCTGCCTGGGAGGACTATTGGTGGACGTTGTACCCGGAAGACGACGTCGATGAGAAAATGAAAGGCGCCGTGAATCCGTATCCGTATATTCTCAGTTATCCTCCGGTATCGCACCTGACCTATTCACGACTCGACACAGTTCCCGGGAATAAAAAAGGTTTCACCACATATCTGCAGCATTCTCGTCAGGAGTATTCGGAGGATTATCAAACAGAACCGGCACTGGTGGTGGAAAAAGATTCTGCCGGAAATATTTTTTTCCATACTCCCCAGAGGGCACAGAATAGCTTATACATCATCAGTGGACATACCGAAGGACTGTTAGCGGCTGATGGTCGTGTTATCGTGGCGCCCGGAACGTACCGGTACTTTAACCCGATCACAAACGGTTATACCGCGTTCGACACGACCGGGCAACTCG
>DATHKF010000275.1:0-6743 GCA_035489505.1 Bacteroidia bacterium
AGTGCTGTGACGCATAAATGAGGGATGTTGTTGCAAAGCCGGCCGCAAACCCGATTGCACCCGCCACCAGTGTACGCATGACCCGTTTCTGCCGCGCCACTTTTTCGTAACCCATCAGGTAGGTGTCATACTTCAGGTAATCCGGGTTTGAAACAGAGCCCGGTCTGATTTTCACACGGAAGCCCACGGAAATAGCGCTGTAGGCAAACGGAACCGCGAGTCCCACGGGATGGTGCAGGTATCCTCCGGCGAATCCGGCGACAAATCCTCCGGCAATCCAACCGCGGCAACGGTACGATTTCCGCGCATCACGCTCACCCTGGAGATAATAACGCACTTCGTTGGGTGTGTAGTAATTTCCGAAAAGCGTGTCCTGCACGTAAAAAACCGATTCGGTTCCGTTTTTATATTTCACGGAAAAAATCAGTTCCTGGTCGATGAAGTCGGCTTTGAAATTTCCTTTTCTGGGGATAAGAATCTTCAGTTTCTGATTGGAAGTATCCTTCACCACCCCGGCCACGGTTTTTCCGCTCATTAAATATACCGTGTCCATAGGCTCGGGGGTTTGGGCCATTAACCGGCAGCCAAAACATACGAGCATACAAACCAACAATCTGACTTTCATTCACCCTGAGTTAATGCTCAAATATACACGTCTGGTGGCAAGCAGCCAAAAAGCGGTAACCGGTAGTGTCTCAGTTTGGCCATTGGGGATTTTTGAAAACCGCTTAAGCGGTTGAATGTTTAGGACTGTTCATTGCCGGGGTCCCGAAGCATTGGGGTAAGCCCCCGGCAATGAAACCGGTAAACCAGCTCAACGGTTTTAACCGTTTCCATGCCACAAATCTTAACTGATTTCAAACTGGGACACTACCTAACCTTCAAAGGGCTTGCAGCCTTAACATTCTCCTTATCTTTGCACCCACACAAATAATACACTTCACAATATGTACACCGACCTGTTCACGAGGCGCCACATTGGTCCGTCGGAATCCGACACCAGAGACATGTTAAAATTTATCGGCGTTTCTTCTGTTGACGAACTCATCGAGCAAACAATCCCTGCTTCTATCCGACTGAAAAAACCTTTGCAGGTTGGAAAAGGGCTGGGCGAATACGAATACTTCCGTCACCTGAAAGAACTGGGTGCAAAAAATAAAATCTTCAGAACATACATTGGGCTGGGATACAACGGAACCATTACGCCGCCGGTTATCCAGCGTAACGTTCTTGAGAACCCGGGCTGGTATACCGCATACACTCCGTACCAGGCAGAAATTGCGCAGGGACGTCTCGAGGCGCTCCTGAATTTCCAGACCATGGTGATGGACCTCACCGCGATGCCATTGGCAAATGCCTCACTGCTTGATGAAGCCACTGCTGCTGCTGAAGCGATGACATTGATCTACGCGAACCGTGGACGCGAAGCCGTAAAAAGAAATGCGAACCGCTTCTTCGTTTCTGAACTTGCGTTCCCACAAACCATCGACCTGCTGAAAACACGTTCAGCCCCGTTGAATATTGAACTCGTCATCGGCGATCACCGCACATTTAAGTTTGATGAAACTATTTTCGGTGCACTCGTTCAATACCCGGACATCAATGGCGAGGTTCATGATTACCGTGCATTTACCGAAGCCGCTCACGCAGCAGGCGCAGGTGTTGCCGTAGGAACCGACTTATTGTCGCTTGCGTTACTTACTCCTCCGGGAGAATGGGGCGCCGACGTAGTCTATGGAAACTCACAGCGTTTCGGTGTACCGATGGGCTTTGGCGGACCGCACGCGGCATTCTTCACGGCGAAAGAAGAATTCAAACGCTTAATGCCGGGACGTATCATCGGCGTTTCCATTGACAGCAACGGCAAACATGCTTTGCGCATGGCGTTGCAAACACGCGAACAGCACATCAAACGCGACCGCGCAACATCAAACATCTGTACCGCACAGGCGCTGCTCGCTATTATGGCCAGCATGTATGCCGTGTACCATGGCCCCGATGGAATCAAAGCCATTGCCAAAGAAGTTGCAGACAACGCGTCAAAACTTGCCGGTGCGTTAACCGGTGCAGGTTTCAAACTCGTGAACAGTTCATTCTTCGACACGGTGACCATTGAAGCCGATGCAGCGAAAATAGATGCGATCCGTTCAGCAGCAACAAAGAACAACATCAACTTCCGTTACGGAGCCAATTCGGTTTCCATCACGCTCGATCAAACCGTGAGCCGCGAAGATTTCCTGGATATTCTTGCTGTATTCGGAATTAAAAACGGCACAACAGCTGTAAATGGCATTCCTTCTTCACTGGTAAGAAAATCGACATACCTCACCCACCCGATTTTTAATACGCATCATTCCGAAACAGAAATGATGCGTTACATCAAGAGGCTCGAGAACAAAGATCTTTCGCTCGTGCATTCCATGATCTCTCTGGGATCCTGCACGATGAAACTGAACGCCGCTGCAGAACTCATGCCGATCACCTGGCCGGAATTTGCAAACGTACACCCGTTTGTTCCTGCTGAACAGGCTGCCGGTTATCACGAACTCATCAACACACTGGATAAAGACCTCAGCGACATTACCGGTTTTGCTGCGATGTCGTTTCAACCCAATTCCGGCGCACAGGGTGAGTACGCGGGACTGATGGTTATCCGCGCATACCACATGAGCCGCGGCGATGGTCATCGCAATGTTTCCCTGATCCCATCTTCTGCACACGGTACAAATCCAGCATCCGCAGCAATGGCGGGAATGGAAATTGTGGTCGTGAAGTGCGACGAAAAAGGCAACATCGACGTTGCTGATCTTCGTGCAAAAGCGGAACAGCATAAAGACAAACTTTCCTGCCTGATGGTGACTTATCCATCAACGCATGGCGTGTACGAAGAGTCGATCATGGAAATCACGTCGATCATTCACGCGAATGGCGGACAGGTTTATATGGATGGCGCGAACATGAATGCGCAGGTTGGATTAACCAGCCCGGGTAACATCGGCGCTGACGTTTGTCACCTGAACCTTCACAAAACATTTGCAATCCCTCACGGCGGCGGCGGCCCCGGTATGGGACCGATTGGTGTCGCGAAACATCTTGTGCCGTTTTTGCCTTCACATCCTGTGGTTAAAACAGGAGGAGACCAGGGAATTGCGGCAGTATCAGCGGCTCCGTTCGGAAGCGCGCTCATCCTGCTCGTATCTTATGGGTACATCAAAATGCTGGGCAGCGATGGATTGACTGATTCTACGAAAATGGCCATCGTGAATGCGAACTACATCAAAGAAAAACTGAAAGGACATTACGAGACCCTTTATACGAATCACAACGGTCGCGTGGCCCACGAAATGATTTTACAGTGCGAAGAATTCAAGCGCACAGCAAAAGTGGAAGTGGGAGATATGGCGAAGCGCCTGATGGATTATGGATTCCATGCGCCAACCGTAGCATTCCCGGTTCACGATACCTTAATGGTTGAACCAACAGAATCTGAACCGAAGATCGAACTTGACCGTTTCTGCGAAGCGATGATCAGCATCCGCAAAGAGATCGCTGAAATTGCGGATGGAAAATCAGACGTATCAGATAACGTACTCAAGAATGCGCCGCATACTGCCGATTCGGTTATTGCCGATGCATGGTCGCACGCGTATTCGCGTGAGAAGGCCGTTTACCCGTTAAATTGGGTAAAAGAAGCCAAATTCTGGCCAAGCGTAGGCCGGGTCGACAATGCCCATGGGGACCGCAACCTCATCTGCAGTTGTTTACCAATCGAAGCGTACATGGAACCGGCAAACGCGTAATTCAGCCGTTTTTAACACTTAAAGCCTCGTAAAATCGCCAAAAAACGTGCGGTTTTTAGAACTTGATTTGTTATATTTGTGCTTCTTAATCAGAAAAACCTTAACCAAAACTTAAATCCTCAGCAATGAAGAAATTTTACACCCTTGCAGTATTTTGTGCTGTTGCAGTAGCTGCTAACGCTCAGCGTGTGGCTGTTGCCGGTCCACTTCTTGACCCTGCTTACCCATCAGCAACCACAACTCAGTCAGTTGCCCCAACTGATACAATCACCGGTCCTGCGGATTGGTCACAACAGGCTCAATTGTTGGGTTCTATTAACGGCGGATACGTAGTTGGTAACAACGGATACCTTGACAAACAGAAAGCACAGGTTTACTCACCTTCATTCTATAGCGTGAATGAAATGATCGTTTTCGGTGCTATGTACTGGTTCGGTGCTAAAGAAGTCGGAGCAAACGGAAACGTAGCTATGCGCGTTTATAACCTCGACGGAACAGGTACTTCTACACTGGGTAACGTTTCTTGTCCTGGTACACCAACTGTATCTGACAACGTAGCAATCGGAAGTGTTGACACAAGCCTTTCACTGGCGAATTGCTACATCCACACATTCTCTGCTCCACAGTATGTGCAGAATGACTTCGCAGTTGGTTTTGATTTCACCGCACTTGGTGCCGGAGACACTATCGGCCTGGTTCACACAGAAGATGGTAACTCAGGTGGATTCGAAGGATCATGGGAGCAGTGGAGCGACAACAGCTGGCACACAATGCTTCAGGCATGGCCTTTGGATATCGAGTTCGCTATCTTCCCTATCGTTGAAATGGGAACTGGAATGGGCGAAACTGCACTGAACGGAATCAGCGTTGGTTTCACAGGTGGAAACGCTTTCACTACCAGCACTACCTTGAACTACACACTTGCTGATGCTTCTGAAAAAGTAACTATCCGCATTGTTGACGCACAAGGCCGTCTGATCAGCGAAGAAGTTCGTTCAGGTCAGGCTGCAGGTTCTTACACTTACGCAATCGACGGAACTAACCTGGCTGCTGGTGTTTACTACGTACAGATCCAGACTAACGGAACTGGCGTTGCAGTACCAATGGTGAAGAACTAAAAAATACATTTTAACAAAAAGCCCCGTCTCTTCACTGAGTCGGGGCTTTTTCGTGCCGTCAACCGGCCTGTCCGATTTACCATTTATGCGCTGAAGTCTACCAGTAACAAAACCATAGTACCACCAATACCGGCCGCGATTGAATTTTGAATTAATTTAACTTATATTTGTTTTCAATCGAAAATTTTAAAACCGGATAAAATGAAAAAAATCTACGCAGTAATTGGTTGCGCTTTGTTGGCTTTCGGCGCTAATGCACAGAACCTTCAGACCATACCAAATGGCGCAAGTACACCTTCTTCTTCAGAACGGTCTAATCCACCGTCAACACAATCGATGCAGTCGTTTTATGTGGATTATGATTACATGGACGAAGTGTACAATGTTGACTCAATGGGTGGCATGTACGCACGTTACATCTGGGACATGAACATGAATTACGACCTGACGCTCGGTGATACAAATATCACTTACGCCGTGGTTGACTTCAGTTCATTCTTTGATTCGTACAACGCGAACGGTCCAACACCAATGCCGTCAAGTACATTCAACTCTTACGTGATTGACTCTGTGTTCATTCTTGGCGGACACGAAAACAACTCTGGTGTAAACGATACACTGATTGTGAAAATCGTTGCGTTGAACTCACAGGGTTACCCGCAAACGTCAAACGTTCTTCACGCTGACACGGTTACTTCAACCATGTTTGGTACTACCAACGACTGGCTGACTTCAGCAGTTATTGGTGTGGAAGTAAACTACCCGGTGACCAGCGCAACTACACGTTTCGGTGTTGTTGTTGAATTCTATGGTGACCGCACGCTGGATACATTCGGTATCCTTGCCGGATTCGGTGACCTTGGTGCAGGAAACTGTGCTGCGAATCCAACACTGCCAAACTTCGCATTGCTTTCACATTACGCACAGAACAGCTACCGTTACGACATGCGTTTCAGCCCGGCTAACGGAATGCTGCCAAACGCTGCAGGTGCTGATACCTATTATGAGTGCAACGGAACTCCAAACAAACAGGCAGGCGCTGACAGCGAAAACTTCCTGCAGAACTGGGGTGTTTGGGCACGAATCACTGTTGACGGTGTAGGTATTAACGAAGAAGGAAATACCGGAATTGCTCTCGAGCAGAACGTTCCTAACCCTTCAAACGGAACTACAATGATCCGTTACAACATTGCTAATTCTGCTGACGTTTCTCTTGAAGTGTATGACGTAACCGGCAAACTTGTTGAAACTGTTGATCAAGGTCAGCAAGTTGCAGGTCAGCACCAGGTTGATCTGAATACTTCAGCTTACGCACCAGGAGTTTATTTCTACACACTCAACGTTGATGGTGTGAAAGTAACACGCAAAATGATCGTTACAGAGTAATCTTCTCTGAACCAATAAACGGAATCCCTGTCTCTTCATTGAGGCGGGGATTTTCGTTACCCTATATTTTATTCACCGCGGAGGCGCTGAGGCGCAGAGATTCAAAGCTCAATTGGAGGAGGCAGTGGACGCAGAGCAAACCTTTGCGATCATTGCTGATTCAATGAGGTCTCCGCGCCTCAGCGCCTCCGCGGTGAAATTAAAATAATGCTGTGCTAAGATGTGACCGTGTCGCTATTCCTTCTCGAGCCGGTCCCGGAACTGCTGCAAAAACTTCGTTGCGTAAACAAACTCCGAAAGTTCTTTGTGTTGCGCGCGCAGAATTTCGTGTCGCGTTCCTTCCCAGAGCTTCACGCCTTTTTGCATGTACGCAATCTTATCGCCGATCTCAAGTACCGAATTCATATCGTGCGTAATTACAACCGTGGTAATATTATAC
>DATHKF010000276.1:0-3958 GCA_035489505.1 Bacteroidia bacterium
TGCCTTTTCTCGCGTTGGCAAAGACAGCATGGCGTTGGCTGATATGCTGAAATCCGAAGCATTGGGGAATGATAATGTTTTCGTTTCCTATTATCTGGGCAATTGTTATGAAGCCGTTCAGGATTATCGCAATGCCGCTATAAATTTTAAACAATTTCTTTTTTTGCGGGGAGGCGACACGACCGGGCCGTTTGCTTTCGGTTTAATTGATCGGAGCATCGCTAATGGATTGGCCGATGAGGTTTACGGTCTGCGTTTGGCGATTTACGAGCGGGAAGTACAACGTTCAGATTATTTTTCTGACGCAAAAAAAACGTTTCAGAAGAATTACAATGATCCGCAGGTGTCTATTGTTTTTCCGATCCTTCTCAACCCGGAAACGATTCAGTTACAATCGCCATCGGTTAAATTTTCAGAACGCGATTCAATTTCACTAACCATTGACCGCTATACCCTGGAAATCACGTCGACAGAGTGAGTCTTATTCCATAGTTTTCATAAGAAATGTGCCAATTGGAACAATTTCGGTAGCAGGGCCAATCGGTGTATTTTCCTGGATTTCCTCAGCATAAAAATCCTTACCCTTTCCCCAAAGTACAATGGCATAACTGATGTTGTGATCCAACACAAATTGATTGTTTATGTAAACATTAGCAGGGAATAATCTAGGGGTTTCCAAAATTTCTTTGGTCATCACAAAAGTGTTCCCAAGCATATTTATGTACTCGAGTGTTGTCAGGTACACGATCCGCAATTCCTTTAGAGGTACCCCCCACTCCGCCTCAACACCATTTTTCACTTTATTCTCCATCTGATGAATAAATCCACTATAGGTTCCCCGTAAAGATGCTTCCCAAAGTGTAGCATCAATTTCCGCCAATTGCGCTTCCATAGCATCATGAAACGGAGAAAACACAAAAGGGTCATTCTCATAGAGCGCCTGCGCAAATGTTATTGGATCAACAAATTTTCCCCAGTCAAGAAATTGGAGAAACGTGGCCAGCTTAGTAGACTTACCCAGCTGATTCTTCAATCCCTGAACTTGCACGAATTTGCTTGCTATCATTTGCGTTTTATATATCCACTTCCCTTCATGTAAAACCATTGTTTTTACAATTTTTCCTCCGTCTAGTGAAAAACCTAATGCGCCCAGTTTCAACAAAATATTGGCCCTCCAGATTTCGTTCGCCTTTTCAACGCCTTTTTGTGCCAAATTAATCGCCCGATCTTTTCCGAAGTCTCTCAATTCCGTAAAGAGTACGTTCAATTCGTCGGGGCGTTCCAATTTAAAATGTTCCCATATCCACACTTTCAATTCATCATCGGTCATCGCATCGATCTGCTCCGCTGTTAACCCTCCCATCAAAAGCGTCGCAGTTTGATTTTCATCCAATGTTGTTCCGGTGGTAACTTGAGTGGTGCTTCCCTGCGCTTCGGGTTGCTTTGCCTTGGCGTTCTCCGTTTTTCTGATCTCAAGAAGCATTTGAGCCATTACCCGCATGGTTTCATGTGGAGGTGGTGTCTGATTTTTCGCTTTATAATATGCGTACAACCGCTCCAGCATCTTCTCTTCGTTGAACGCATTATCAACCTTAAGTTCCTTATAGATACGTGTCATGTCTGCATCAAGTCTCGCTACGGTTTGTTTACCAACAATGCCATCCGGAGTTAGTTGATTCTTTCGCTTTATTACCCGATTCCCAGACTCATCATTAGTGAATAGCATTGACCCGGAGTTTTCCTGGTAATTATAAACTGCATCCGTTGTTTCACTACCATAATAACCATCAATACCATATTTCGGCAACGCCTGGGGGTTCATAAGCAGAAGGGCGAGTTGCAATCGCTTTACATAATCTCCGTTCCCACCTTCCCCGGTTGGAAACCGACCATCGTATACCGATTCCAAAACAGGCATACCAGATAAAACAGGTGATTGAAGATTATGGTCATCCGTCAGCGGATCAGGGAACCACGACAGAAACTGTTCCAGACTTATTGCAGTTGGTTGTGTTTCCGACGAAGTATCCTCCAGAGTTTTATCCGCTTCACCTGATGGCATTAAAAGAAAGTACCAACTCAGTTGAACCGGCCTGTCACAAACATTTATATTGATTGAAACATGATTATACGCTTGCTGGTAATCCGCAGAACCTGGATCCGGAGCTTTCGTTATTACAATCGATGAATTGTCATTCGATGTGCTGTATTCATCCCCAGCCCCCTCGGTATTCAGCAAAGCAATCTTGAGTTCTTCGATGAGCAGTTCCAACTCCGCCACTTCTTCTTCGAATAATCGCTCACGCGCCTCACCCAGAATATGCGCAAAAAGTACAGGGGAAACTTCCGGTGCAAAGATCTCGCGCATCGCTCCTTCCTTCAACATTTCAACAACAGGGTCTTGAACCGGCCCTTCCTGGGTCTGACTTTGAGTTTGCTGCGTGATTTGTTTTTTCCCCATCTCAATTAATAATGATAATAAGTGAATATACACACGCCAACGAACAGTCTCAAGTCCTACCTATTTTTCTAACCGTTAATTGACCTTTATTTATTCCGAATGTGAAACATTAACAATGTGGAACCTGGGCCGATTGGATTTAAATGCTGCAAACCGCACCTGTGGCTATTAAAAAAAAGGCGCTAAAAATATAAGGACCGTTGTATGTCTCATTATTGGATTTATACTGATTTGACATCAACAGCACTGTATACCGTGTGTTCTTTGCATGCAGGACATTCGACATAAACATCCATCTTCTTTCCATCCGGTCGAACAACTTCTTTTATGTGAAGAATACTGTTTTCACAGAACGGACATCGAACTTCCTTATTAGGGCTTTCGAGCTGTTTGGCAACTATCAGCCACTTATTAATTTTTGAAACATCCATCGTACTTGCCTCACTCCCCCTTCACCACCCGCACCACTTTCACTCCACCATCCTGCGCAACTTTTACCAAATAAATTCCGTCCGGTAAATTCTCTAATGACAAACTATTCTTCCCTGCAACAACGTTCTGCGTGAGCATCAATTCTCCCAGTGAATTATAAATCTCCACCAGCGCATTCGCTTCAGTTTCCAGGATGAAATTTCCGTTCGTCGGATTCGGGTAAAGAATCACAGCGTGTTCATTCGCAGCACCGGACATGCCGAGACAATTGTCTACATAAATTGTTCCCGTCGCCATGCTCATGCAACTGTCTGCATTCGCTACTGTGTACGTAAGTGTATGCGTGCCTGCTCCGGCAGCTGCAGGATCAAACGTCATGCCTGTAACACCCGGGCCAGTCCATGTTCCTCCACCCGGAGCGGAAATGGCACTCAGGTTCACTGTTCCGTTGGTCACGCATTGCGTATCGACAGGACTCATGTTCATGCTGATCGTCACCAGCTCGCTCACCAGAACATTCACGGTGTCGGAATCGCTGCAACCGTTTCCATCCGTTCCTGTAACAATCCATTGCGTTGTGCCAGGTGTTTGCATTACATAAAGTGTATCGTCCGTTGAACTCGTATTCCACGTATATGTACTTGCACCGCTTGCAATCAACGTATCGGCATGGCCTTCGCATTCCAGGATTCCCATCGTGGAGTTTATTGTAACATTCAGTGGATTGGTGACCGTTACATTGAAACTGCAGGTGCTTGAATTCCCGCTGCCGTCGATGGCTGTGTACGTAACCGTTGTTGTTCCCAATGGAAAAACATCTCCCGGATTGTGCGTTGATGCGAGTGTTGCGCTCACACAATTGTCCGTTGCGCCGGGTACAGTCCAGTTTACAATTGCTGTGCAACCCGTGTTGTTTGCAGGAACAGTTGTGTTGGAAGGACATGAGTTGATCACCGGCGCTTCATTGTCGTTTACTGTAATCTGAAACGAACAGGTATCAGCGTTCAACGATGCATCGGTTGCGATTGCCGTAACGGTTGTTGTTCCCACCGGAAATAAAGAACC
>DATHKF010000277.1:0-2730 GCA_035489505.1 Bacteroidia bacterium
TGCACCACCGGGAAAGACTGTTCACGGAACTCGGAATGGGTAAGCGTGTTAAACCCGGATATAAAATTCTTTTCTACGGATCGCCGGGAACTGGGAAAACACTTACGGCTTGTTTGCTCGGGCAATACACACAAAAGCATGTCTTTCGCATTGACCTGTCCATGATCGTTTCAAAGTACATTGGCGAAACGGAAAAAAATCTTTCGAAAGTATTTGACAAAGCGGAACATTCCGACTGGATCCTGTTCTTCGACGAAGCCGATGCCCTGTTCGGTTCGCGCACAAAAGTTTCCAGTTCGCATGATCGTTACGCCAACCAGGAAGTGAGTTACCTGCTCCAGCGGATCGAGGATTACAACGGGATTGTAATTCTTGCGAGTAACATGAAAGGTAATATCGATGATGCTTTTATGCGTCGCTTCAGCAGTGTTGTACATTTTCCTTTTCCGAAACCGGAAGAACGTTTACAACTCTGGCAAAGGGCATTCCCGGAAAAGCTGGCATTCTCGAATGAGGTGGACCTCAAAAAAATATCAGAGAAATATGAAATGGCCGGCGGAAACATTACCAATATCGTTGCATGGTGTGCACTCATGGCCCTGGAAAACGGAGACATGCAGGTGACCGAAGCGATGCTGCGCGAAGGAATGGCGCGTGAACTGGCCAAAGAAGGACGAACATTGTAATACCTGGAATATGATCAATTCTCACGTGGGCATATTGAACAAAGAATTGGAATGGCTTGACCGTATCATTCAGCACAGGTATGACCAAACCATAGCGCGTTTAAAAAAACCGGATCAAAACGACAACGGGATACTTTCTCCCGCCTGGCCCAAAAGCTGTAGTCCACAGGACCTGTTGCCGGAAGAAAATGGCTTCGCACAATTCGTGCACGCATTCAACCTGGTGTTTGAAGAACGATTGCTGCTGGCGCTGTCCATGGCCGTTCACCTCGATCCGTATTTCTTTACAGCGCGCCGGTCAAGACTCGAACAGCTTGATCAGCGTGACGGACAGATTGGTTTCGGGGCCGGTATGCTGAACGGTGTCCGCTACAACGGTCTCGTTCCGTCGGGACATACCTATCTTCTCCTGGCTGCAGGAAACAATATCGACCTGCGGTTTAAAGCGGCGCATTATCTTTCTGCAGAAAGGCCTTTGTTTCGCAAAAAGGTGCTGCACCTGGAGCAGGCGCAGGACAGTGATCCGATTTATCTCGGAAAAATTATACTGGCCCACGCGTATTTTGAAACATTCATTGGCATGCGTGTACACAACTTTACAGAAAACGTCCATGGGTAACAAAGCAACAAAAGAACCAGTGGCTCCTCAAAAAGAGCCAACAGAAGTTCAGGAAAATCCGGCCAGCGAAACAAAAGAACCTGGTTCGAAAGGAAATCCGGAGAACGATAAATTCCAGGAGGAAGCAGCAACGCATCTTGATTCACCAGCGGACGGGGGCGATTGTGATTATTATATTTACCAGGCTTCCGATGTCAACGTGTTCCAGGTCTGGAAAAGGTTTAAAGACGAAGGGAAGATTACAATTACGTGGGAAGAGTTTCAGGCCCTCAACGCTGGCACTGTGCTGACCAGCGTTAAACCAGGCGATAAGCTTTGTTTTCCTAAAGGAACAATAACCAAGGAACCGGAAAAAGAAGAAGACAAAGAATCGGGAAAAACCAGTTTCACAGTGGGAGGAGATCCTACAGGTACACGAGTGATCCGTGTGGCGTGGACGATTGATGATGGCCCGCAAACCAATACCGAAGCTATGCATAAGACCGGCCTTGGAGGATTGCTTAATACCACCTGGTATGTGCAGAGAAATAGAATTACGGAGGCAAAATATCCTGCTCTCAAACAGAAACAGGATGCGGGAGGGGAAATTGCTATTCACTCCTTTCACAAAAAGCTTGACCATGCGGGATGGTTTCCATTAAAAGAACCATACTCGGGGGCCATGGGAGTATGGCCTGCCGGAACGACAGAGGATATTATTATGGCTGAACTTGTAGCTTTTCACAAGGAGTTAAAAGATCATGGAATAAATCCGAAATTTGTAAGGCTTCCTACCGGACTGAATACTGA
The DNA here is from genome assembly GCA_035489505.1 of Bacteroidia bacterium. GTDB lineage: Bacteria > Bacteroidota > Bacteroidia > Palsa-965 > Palsa-965. Next base: position 2,095 of record DATHKF010000277.1, read on the forward strand.
ATTGTATGATTATGGAAGGACTCTTGGACTCTCAGACGGTAAGGCCAAAGAAATCAGAACGAAAATCATCAATGGCGAAAGTATTGCCAACGATGGAACTGCGGCAGGAATTATGCTCCGTGACTTTAATAAGGTAAAGGACACACTTAATTCCGAGGACCTGATATTGTGGGGTGGTGCGTCAGAAGCGCATACTATTAGTCCTAACAGTTGGCAGGCAGAAGCATCAGGGAATTATTACCGGACAGATGATGTAACAAAAACAGTAAGTTCAGAGCGTGCTGAAAACAAGAAGGACGCGCCTTATGATAATCCGGGTGCCTTCGAACGAAAAGTAGATAAAATGATCGCCGATAATCTGAATTCGACTTCGCTGGTAGTTCTGGCCCATGATTCAACCTCTCAGGATGTCAGCGCAGTTGCTGCCGATAAAAAGAAGATGGAAGAATATGCGTTATCGAAGAAGGTCAAAATTGAATACCACACCATGTCATCACTGTTCAACAATGTAACCGGCGAGAATGCAGATAAACTGGATGTGAATTATCCTAAAAATTAATGATGAAAAACCTGTTTTACATTTTGGGAATTGTGCTGATGACGGCAGGTTGTTTTTCACGACCACAACCGACTGGT
>DATHKF010000278.1:0-5292 GCA_035489505.1 Bacteroidia bacterium
GTAAGTACGTCAACAATGTTTGCCTGGAGATCATAATCGCAATCGCCCGGCCATACATTCGGAATGGCAGAACCGAAACAGGATACATCAATGTACGTGTAACCGAAATGCCCGGAGAACACGCAATCGGCATTCACGAACTCAATCGTTACGTTGGTTCCAACGAATGCCGACAGATCAATGCTCAGTGGAGTCCACCGGCGATAGAGGAGATACGGATCGTTGCCGGAAATGAGATACGGCACGGTAATATCACCCGCCCAGATGGTATCGCACAACGATGGAATCGCGGTCATGGTCTGGTCATACACATTGACCATGAAAAACGGTTGCTCGTGCCACTGGTGTCCCGGATCCTGCATCACCGAAGCATACTGGAACTGGAACCAGGTGTTGGATGAGGTTACGGTGTAGGGCAGGACCAGTTTCTCTGCTTCGTAATTTATGTTCGAGTTTCCGAGACGCACAGATGCAACGCCACCGTTCGGTGCGAGCAAAGTCATCTGCGTATCGGGCAACAGGGTAAGCGGATCGGTCACCGTCGGATCAAGTCCGTTCACAGTGAGAATGGTGTGACGTGCGGCCACATCGGTACAGGCTGCGTTATTTCCATTGGAAACGACTCCGGAAGTCCATGTGATGGGTTGCAGAATTCCATTGGTATTGAGACCGGTTGCAGCGCTCCAGTTCGTGAATGTACTGTCTTCAAAATCCTGGTTGTTGCAGCTACTTTGTGCTGAAGCTGTATTCGCCCAACTGAGAAGAACGCACGCCGCAGCGATAGAGAAAAGGTGTTTCATGTGAAAGCGTTGTTTTATTTGCCCATGCAACTTAACACAATAAGGTCTCAAAAGCAAATTGAAACATGGACGCAAAGCCGCAAAGAGCGCAAGCGCAAAGGAAAGCGCAAAAAAACTTTTAAAATTACCACAGGAGAGTTGTTTCCCTTGTGCCTGCGATAAAATAATTCTATAGTATTCCTTTGCGGAAACCTCTGCGTCCTTTGCGGCTTTGGTAGTGTCTCACTTTGCTTTATGACACGGTCCCGATAGCAATCGGGAGCGCATTTTTACGGCATTTCTTATTCTAAGCCCGGGCGTTCACGGCGAGGTAACGGTAACGCGCCGTGAGCGCGCGGGCTTAGAACGGGTTTCGTGCTTCTTTTAGCGCCGTGTCAAAATATCAAATGCTCAAACTGAGACACTACCGCGGCTTTGCGTCTATACTGCACTACCCGCACAACCGAAACATCTTACCCGGCAACGATTTCACCACTCCTGCAAATTCCAGCTGTAACAACATCGCGGAAGTTTTTCCCGAAGAAAATTCTGACAGTGTGCAGATTTCATCGATGTGCACATTGCCTTGTCCGCGCATCGCAGCAACAATTTTTTCTTCTTCATCCGTAAACGCGCGCATCTGTGATTGTACCATTTTCGGTGTGGTGTTCTGGTCTTCCCACCCCATGGCTTTTGCAACATCGGCTGCCGATTCAATGAGGTACGCCTTGTGTGTTTTGATCATGCGGTGACAACCGGCAGAACACACATCACCCACACGGCCGGGAAATGCAAACACATCGCGGTTGTAATTGTTCGCGAATTCGGTAGTGATCATCGAACCACCGCGCTCACCGGATTCAACCACAATCACCGCATCTGCAAGACCGGCCACGATACGGTTGCGCTGCGGAAAATTCTCGCGATCAGGATTTGTCTCGCAGGGAAAATCGGTAAGCAATCCGCCCTGGTGCAGCATTTTTTTCGCTGTGCCGGAATGTACGCGCGGATAAATTTCGTCGAGTCCGTGTGCCAGAACACCAATGGTGTCGAGCCCGTTCTCCAATGCGGCGCGGTGTGCGCAGATATCAACACCGTATGCAAGCCCGCTGATGATTAACGGATTCCAGGATTGCAAATCGCTCACCAGTTTTTCTGTGAGTTGCTTTCCGTAATCGGTGATGCTGCGTGTGCCGATGATCGCTACAATTTTTTGTGCGTTGAGATCAGCGCTGCCTTTGTAATAGAGCAGGGGCGGACTGTCGTAGCAATGTTTCAACCGTGAGGGATATTCTTTCTCCGTGAAATACAGCATGCGGATTCCTGTTTTTTCAATTCGTCGAAGCTCTTCTTCCGCACGCTGATGACAGGATGCATTGACCAGCAATTTCGCGGTAATCGTACCGATTCCCTGGATCACTTCGAGGTGTTTTTTCTTCTCCCGGAAAACAGCTTCGGCACTGCCGCAATGCGTCACCAGCTTTTTGGAAATGACCGGTCCGATGCCCGGAATCATGGTCAGGGCGACACGCGCCAGATATTCGTCGAAACCCATAGCACTTAACAAACTTTTATTTTACATTGCAAAAACTATCACCGCTTCTTATGAAGTATATTCTATACGTAACCAGCTTTCTGATTACAAATTTCCTCTTTATTTCTGACATAAGGGCGCAGCAAACGTTTGTAAACGGTTCTGTTGCAGACAGCGTTTCCGGTGAGGGATTGATTGGTGTTGTAGTGACAACTTCGCAGGGCAAGGGAGGAGTGACCGATGTTTCCGGAATGTACCGCGTGGAAGTTTCGCCGGGCACTGTTACGTTCACAGTTACCTACACCGGTTACGGCGCGAAGAAATGGGACATGGTGATTGAAGCCGGTGTTGATCAAACGTACAATGTTTTGCTCACGAGCCTGAGCAGGGAACTGGATATCGTTGTGGTTTCTTCCGGACGTTACGAACAGAAAATTGGCGAGGTTCCGATTTCCATGGAAGTGATCAAGCCACGGATGATTGAGAATAAGAACACCACGAATCTCGAGACGATCATTGACCAGACACCCGGTGTAAATGTAACCGACGACCAGGCGAATATCCGTGGAGGAAGCGGCTACAGTTACGGAGCAGGTTCGCGCGTGCTGATGGTTGTTGATGACATGCCCATGCTTTCCGGCGATGCGGCAGATGTGAAATGGAATTATCTGCCGATCGAAAATGTTTCGCAGGTAGAAGTCATGAAAGGCGCGGCATCTGCGTTGTTCGGCTCGGCTGCGATGAATGGAGTTATTCATTTTCGCACGGCGTATCCAACCAGCACACCGAAAACAACACTCACCATGTATTCGGGTTTTTATGATAACCCGAGACGCGACGAACTGAAGTGGTGGCCCAATGGAAATCCTTCGTTCAGCGGAATCAATTTCGGGCATTCACGCCAGATCGGAAATTGGGATCTTGTAATTGGCGGACACGTGTTCAATGATGATGGCTACCGTTATCTCGAAACAGAAGACCGTATCCGCATGAACGTGAATACGCGCTACCGGTTCAAAAAAATTGAAGGACTCACAGCCGGCATCAATGTGAACATGATGCGCACCCGCGGAGGATTATTCATTCTCTGGGAAAGTGACTCGCTGGCCTACATCCCTTCTGATTCCGCAATCCAGAATTTCAAGAACTACCGGTACAACATCGATCCGTTCATTGTTTATCACGGGGCGAAAGGACACAATCACGCGTTGCGTACACGGTTGTATGTAACCGACAACAACAACGATACAGAGCAAGGCGCACTCGCGAAGTTTTATTATGGCGAGTACCAATACCAGTATCGTTTCGAGAACAGGCTGTCGGTTACGGCAGGACTGGTAGGTTCGTACACCGATGTGAAATCTGATATTTATGATGATGCTGCTTCGGGTACATCGGTGGATGGTGCGAAGAACCGCACGGCGCAGAATCTTTCGGCGTATGTGCAGTTCGATAAAAAATTCTTTGACCGGTTGTTCGTAACGATTGGCGGCAGGGTGGAGTCGTACAAAATGGATACTGCAGTAACGCAGTACGAGTTGCGCCTCAACAAAACGGATACATTGAAATTGCCCTTCCGCCCGGTGATGCGTGTGGGTGTCAATTACCAGGCCGCAAAATACACGTACATCCGTGCATCATACGGACAGGGATACAGATTCCCATGCATCGCGGAAAAATACATCAGAACGAGTGCGGGTGGATTGGAGATTTATCCCAATGAAGAATTGCAACCGGAATACGGACAGTCTGCAGAGATTGGAGTGAAACAGGGAATCGCCATTGGTAAATGGAAAAGCTACCTGGATGTGGCCATCTTCTGGATGGAATACACGAACATGATGGAGTTTACATTCGGGCAATTTGGAAATCCGGCAACTGATCCGTTCTTCGGTCTTGGATTTAAGTCGGTGAACATTGGCAAGACACGTACACGCGGCCTGGATATTTCAATCATGGGTGAAGGAACCGTAGGCAAGTGTGGTCTGACGTTACTTGCCGGTTACACGTACATGGATCCTGTTCCACTGGATTTTGAAATTCACGCCGATACGGTTTACGGTGTGACGCATGCAAACATGTTGAAATACCGTTACAGGCACATTGCAAAATTTGATGGCGAAGTGAGTTACAAGAAATTCACGTTTGGCATGAGCATGCGTTACAACAGCTTCATGGAAAATATCGACAAGGTCTTTATCGATTTTTCATTCGTCATTGCCGGTATCCGCGAGTACCGCGAAAGATTTAACCGCGGAGATCTTGTTTTTGATTCGCGCCTGATGTACCAGATCAACGATTACGTTCGCGTTTCAATGATCACCAACAATTTATTCAACCGCGAGTACACTTCACGTCCTGCGGATGTAAAAGCTCCGAGGAATTTTGCGGTGCAGTTGATGGTAAAATTCTGATCCTTTTTTTGCCACGAAGGCACAAAGTCTCAAAGGTCCACGAAGCTTAATTCTTTGTGCTGCTTAGCGGCTTTGTGCCTTCGTGGCAAATGAAGCATCTCGGCAAAAATTAACAACCGTTAACAGCTTTTTTTCGCCGCCCCCCGACACTTATCCACTCAAACTGCATTACGGAATAACAGGAATTACCACTTGCACAGTTGGCGTATGATCTCACTGCCAATTGAAGCAATTTGGTACTATGATCATTGTTAACGTATGACCGGCCGCTCAACCACACTCCAGCTTACCTTGAAACAGGCGCTCGCAGCGATCTTCTGGATTCCCACAATCCTGCTGAGCCTGTTGCTGGTGTGGAACACCATTCCTTATTTTTCGTTTGATCTCAATATGCCGTTTCTCGCGGAGCGTGCCGTGCTCGTGGAGAAGACCGTCTGGAGAGTTTGTTTTTACACGCACATTTCAGCCGGTGCTTTGTGCATCACTGCTGCGCTCATCCAGTTTTCATCCTGGATATTGAAGAAGCGCAAGAAGATCCACATTCTCTCAGGAAAAATTTACGTGT
>DATHKF010000279.1:0-4455 GCA_035489505.1 Bacteroidia bacterium
GAGTGATTGGTGCCGAGTTGATCACCCACTTCGATAAAGAAATGGTACGCCCGGTAATTCTCGGTCTGCTTGTGGTCGTTGCGATCTACACCTACTTCAAAAAGGATTTCGGCATCGTAACGAAAGAAGGTGTGCAGGGACCAATGATCATTGTGTGGTCATTGATTACAGGCGCTGTACTCGGATTGTACGACGGATTTTTCGGTCCGGGCACAGGAAGTTTCCTGATCGTGATTTACATCAGCCTGTTTGGATTTGATTTTCTGAATGCATCGGTCAGCGCAAAGCTCATCAACTGCGCAACCAACGTAGCTGCACTGGCGGCTTTCATCTGGTCAGGAAATATCGTGTGGGAGATTGCGATTCCGCTGGCGGTTTTCAACATGACGGGATCGTGGCTGGGAGTTAAAACGGCGTTGAAGCGTGGGCGTGGTTTTATTCGTGTGTTCTTTTTGGTGGTGATGTCGGCGATGATCCTGAAGTTCGCATGGGACTTATTTGTTGCAAACCAGGAGTAGTTATTCAACCCCTTCAGGGTTGGGGACGCGCATGATGATCCTCTTTTATTAATATTCAACCCCTTCGGGGTTCCGCTATCGTAAGAACCCCGAAGGGGTTAAATATTAATATAACTCTGTCGGCGTAAGTGCCCCAACCCCGAAGGGGTTGAATACCTTTGCACCATCATGCATCAACCGGTCGTACTCTCTTCCTCCTACTTCGCACCGGTTTCGTGGTTCGCACTCGCTGTGCGTTCAGAAAAAATCATCATCGACATCCACGAACACTACATCAAACAAACCTGGCGCAACCGCTGCCGCATTGCCGGCGCCAATGGCCCACTCGATCTGATCATTCCCGTTAAAACTTCCGGGAACCATACAGCCATGAAAGACGTTCGCATGGACTACGCCACCAATTGGCAACGCGTTCACTGGCATGCGATAAAATCGGCGTATGGAAAATCGCCCTTCTTCGAATTTTACGAAGACCGCCTTGCTCCGCTCTACGAAAAACAACCGGAATTTCTCATCGACTGGAATGAAAACTGTTTAAACTCTGTTTTATCGTCATTAAAATTTTCAATTCCCATTGAACTTTCTGGTGAGTACGCTGAACCCGAAACCGATCAACCCGACTTCAGAACCATCATCGCCCCGCGTCACGCAACGCATGATAAAATTTCGAAAACCCGAAACTACATTCAAGTCTTCGAAGAACGTTTCGGTTTTCAACCCAATCTTTCCATCATCGACATGCTTTTCTGCTGCGGACCACAAACTTTGGACTATTTAAAATCGGAGTGAGTAACTATTCCGTATTTTAATCGTCTCATAACCACCATGACCTTTCGCATTTTCTTTTCTGTATTGCTCCTGTTGATCGTTGGACCTCTGTTGGCCCAGCAGCAATACACCATCAGCGGTACTGTTTCCGATTCCACCAGCAACGAAAGTTTGATCGGAGCCATCGTGTCCATCAAAGGAACCACGAAGGGAATGCCCACCAATGAATATGGATTTTTCTCACTCACCCTGCCCGAAGGTGAATACGAAGTCGTAATCAAATACACCGGCTATAACCCGAAAACCATTAAGGTTAGTCTGCACGCAAACGTTTCGCTGCAGGTTCCGATCAGCAGTTCGTCTTCGTCGCAAATGAAAGAAGTGGTGATCACCGCAGAGAAAGACAAAAACGCGGAACAGATTACTTCCACACAGATGAGTACGATCAGTATTCCCGTGGACCAGATTCGGTATGTTCCAACAATTGGTGGTGAAACCGACGTGATAAAAGTCCTCCAACTCATGCCGGGAGTGAAACGGGGTGGTGAAGGACAAAACACGATGCTGGTTCGTGGGGGATCGGGTGATGACAATCTCATTCTCCTCGATGAAGCAACCGTTTACAACGTGTCTCACCTCTTTGGATTTTTCTCCGTCTTCAACAATGATGCGCTGAAGGAAGTAACGATGTACAAAGGAGGATTCCCTTCACAATATGGAGGAAGAATCTCCAGCGTAATGGACATCCGCATGAAAGACGGAGATATGCAGAAGTACCACGTTGATGGAGGAATCGGATTGCTTTCTTCTCACCTGACCATTCAGGGTCCGCTGAAAAAAGATACTGCATCGTTTATTCTTTCCGGAAGAAGGTCGTACATCGACCAGGTGTTTCGTCTCGGGTACGGTCAGGATATTCTGCCGTATTACTTCTACGACGCAACGCTGAAACTCAACTACAAGTACAACACCAACAACCGTTTCTATTTCAGTACATACATCGGAGATGATGTATTGCGTCCACCGAAATCCGACAGCAGCTTGTTCGACGGAGGATTTCGCATGGGTAATTTTACCACTACTGCGCGCTGGAATCACGTGTTCAATTCCCAGCTGTTCTCGAATATGTCTTTCATTCACACCCGTTTCCGTTACGATGTGGAAGCGAGCATTCCCGGAAATTCTTTCCTGGCCAAATCGCGTATTGCCGACTTCGGACTGAAGTATGATTTCTCGTATTACAAGAATCCGTACAATACATTCCGTTACGGATTCATGGGAACGTTTCATGGTTTTCGTCCGAACGTGGTGAATACCGCCGGAACCATTTCAGATTTTGTACGATCGCGTGAAGGTGAACTGGTTGTGAACTTCGAATCCGGAATTTACTTCCAGCACGAATGGCAGGCAAGACATAACCTGAATCTGTCGTATGGTTTCCGTCAATCATTTCTTGTCGGAAAAGACAAAACGTATACTTCCCCGGAACCACGTGTAGCAGCAACGTTTATTCTCAACGAAGATCAATCCATCAAATTGAGCTATTGCCGGATGACTCAGTACTTACATCTCGTTTCAAGTTCGGCAATTGCATTGCCAACCGATTTGTGGTACCCGGTGACGAAAAACGTTAAACCGATTTACTCCAATCAGATTGCTGCTGGATACAACTACAATTTCCCGAAAATAAAATCGATTGCTTCGGTTGAAGTGTATTACAAACACATGCACAATCTCATTGAGTACCGGGAAGGTGCCGTACTTGTTCTGAACGACAATTACGAGAATGAATTGATTCCCGGTGACGGAGAATCGTACGGACTGGAATTTTTCTTTCAGAAGAATTCCGGAAAACTGACGGGTTGGGTAGGTTACACCTTGTCGTTCACCACGCGGCAGTTCAACGGACTGAATGCCGGAGAGAAGTATTACGCACGTTACGACCGTCGACACGATTTCTCCTTCGTAGGAACCTGGGAAATTACACCGCGGTTTGTGCTTTCCGGAGTTTGGGTCTATTCAACCGGACAGCGCTTCACCCCGGTGATCGGATATTTCCTCATGCCGAATTCATCGTCGACCAACGTAAACACACTTCCCATTTACGGAGATCGCAATTCTACTGTACTTCCGTCTGCACATCGCCTCGACGTGAGCCTGATTTTTAAATCGAAGGAAAAAGGAACCCGTCGCTGGATGAAATGGCAGGGCGAATGGAGTATCGGTGCGTATAATTTTTACAACCGTGCTCAGCCCTACCGCATCGAACTGGAATCAAATCCTGACGGATCGGTGAAGTATGTTTCCAAAGGACTTTTCGGTTTCATTCCATTTCTCGCTTATAATTTCCGCTACTGACATGAGAAAAGTACTGCTCGTAGTTCCAGGTTTTATCGCGATGGCCATTGCATCGTGCCTGCCACCTTCTATCGATATCGATGTAGAACCGGCACCTCCGCAACTCTGCATTGCTTCCCTTGTGGTGGGAAACAATGGAATTGTTGTCGGTCTCACACGCAGTTATAGTCCGCTGGAACGACCACCCGGATCAGACACACTCGGTGATGATCTCATCGAACAGATTCTTGTAAGCGGTGCAACAGTTACTGTTTCCTACGGAGCACAAACGGATACGCTGTTCGAAGTAACTCCGGGAATTTACACGAACCTTACGACCTCAATAACGGAAGGAGAAACATATACTTTGCGCGCAGTTGATCCGCAGATGAATCTGAGTGTGTACGCCGTGACGACCATGCGTCCGGATGTGGCGCTTGACACAGTGTATCCCTACATTGTTCGCAACAGTACCGATACCATGGTGTATTTCCATTACAAGCTCCGGGACAACACATCAACCGGGAATTATTACGTGATCAATTTCATCAAGAAAGTACAGGGCGATTCTACTTTCGATATCAATTCCATTTTCGCAGCCGGTTCCAACGAAGTACTTACCGAATTCGAGTTGCTCGACGACCAGGCATTCGAAAACGGAGTCCTGGAAACAGACGTACACATTTTCTCCGCAGAGCAACACGATACGGCGGCAGTTACGGTTTCTGAAGTTTCCAAAGGTTACTATGAATTTCTCACGGCGCTGAAACGTTCGTCATCGATATTCAATCAGTTGACCGGTGAACCAATCACCTACCCGACCAATGTCGAA
>DATHKF010000280.1:0-3570 GCA_035489505.1 Bacteroidia bacterium
GTGCACGATGGTAAATTATACTGTGTTGGCAATTTTGAAAAAATAGGTGGAGTGGATGCGTTGGGTCTTGCTTCGTGGGACGGAAACTTTTGGTGTGGGTACGATACGCATTTTGATTTTTCAGCTCCAAATGAATTTGTAGGTGCGGTGAATATTGCTTTTTCAGAGACACCATGTATGTGGGTGGCGGATTTCAATATATGGATACGATGCAGGTTAATTACATTGCAAGATGGGTTGGCGGGAATTTTGTTGATACGTGCGGGACTGCGGTAGGTGTTTTTGAAAACCCAACTGCAATGAATCAGGTTGTGGTTTACCCTAATCCCGCATCAGTGAGCATTACTTTCCATTTTTTCGATTCGCAACAATCACGTTCACTGATTATTTACGATCAACTTGGTCGAGAAATCCTTCGTGAAGAAACCAACGAGAATATGATTTCTCTTTCCGTTGAAAGCTTTGCCGAAGGAATATATTTCTACACAATCATCTCTGAAAACAACTTCCTATCCTCCGGCAAATTTGCCGTCCGGCACTGAACCTTTCCGCTCCTGGGATGTACAGAAATACTGTATTTTTAGAATGAATATTAAAAAATCCTGTGTCTGTTCCTGAATCCAGTGATGCGCGCAAGCACCATTTTCTGCGCATGATGAAACAGCTTCGTCATTACGAAGAGGTTGTACTGTATGGAAATATTTTATCGCTTTCGTCCGGAGAGCAGGAAGAAGTAACGCGTTTTCTCGAAGAGGAAATGATTAAATCTGATGCGCCGCGCGGATCACTGATCAATGGAACAACCGCCGCAATATATTTTTCGCCGCGAATTACACGAATTACGCTGATGTACGATTAGCGTAATTCGTGTAATTCGCGGCAAAATTTAATCCCGCTCCTTTGAAACAAACTCTTTACAGTTAAACTGATATTGAAAACATTTACTTACTTTGAAAAGTAAAATCAGTCGCAACAGAATAATGCGTGAATAAGAGTTAATGGAAAAATACGACCAGATCGGAGTAGGGTATAACCAAACCCGGAAAGCAGATCATTACCTGCTGGGAAGGATGATCCATTTCCTGGATACAAAACCCGGCGGCGTTTATCTCGACATTGGTTGCGGAACCGGCAATTATACCATTGCTTTCAGCAACCGCGGAGTGAAACTGATCGGGATCGATCCTTCAGAAGCCATGTTGAGCATTGCACGTTCGCGAAGTGCCGATGTGGAATGGAAAAACGGAAAGGCTGAATCAATTCCTCTCGCGGACAACAGTGTGGACGGGATTCTTGCGGTACTCACCACGCATCACTGGACAAACCAAAATAAGGGTTATGCTGAACTCGGGCGCGTGCTGAAGCCGGGTGGTACGATCGTAATTTTTACTGCTACGCCTGAACAAATGAAATCATACTGGCTCTCGCATTATTTTCCGAAGATGCTCCAGGATGGCCGGAAACAAATGCTGCCTTACGAAACCATCGAAGAGAATCTGCTCACCGGTGGTTTCACGGAAGTAAAAACGGAAAAATATTTTGTGACCAACGATCTCCAGGACTTGTTTCTGCAGTGCGGAAAATACAACCCGGCGATTTACCTGGACGAGCAGGTGCGTCGCGGAATTTCTTCTTTTGCCACAGCAAAGAACGCGGAAGAAGTTCAGTCGGGACTTGCATCTCTTCGAAGCGATATTGATTCCGGAAATATTGAAGAGGTGGTGAAGCAGTACGAATCCGAAGTTGGAGATTATCTTTTCGTGATCGCGAAGAAATCGTAAGTCGTCCCCCGGCGAGCTTGTCCAGAGCGAAACCGAAGGGCTCGGTCTGACAAGCGGTTTCATTAAATGAACTTTCTATATACAACGATTCTCCACGACTCGTAACACGACTCAAGATAGGGGTAGTGTCTCACTTTGCTTTTTTACACGGCGACACGACGCCAAAAGAAGCACGAAACCCGATCTAAGCCCGGGCGCTCACGGCGCGTTACCGTTATCTCGCCGTGAGCGCTTGGGCTTAAAATAAGAAATGCCGTAAAAATGCGCCGTGTCGCCGTGTCAAAATATCAAACGTTCAAACTGAGACACTACCCAACATAGAGTCGACTTGTCAGACCGCGCCCTTCGGTTTCGCTCAGAACAAGCTCGCCGAGGGGCGACGGAGCGTGGCTTTGTGCGCATTTGCAAATCTGCACATCGTTTTATCTGCACATCAGCACATCATTTTTCCGCGGGCGGAATCTTCACAAACCTCGTCTCCGTCGCACTGAGCTTATATTTTTCAATATCATTCCCGAGGAACGGCCGCAGGATCAATGTGTCGTTCGACCACCGCCAGTTGTAATCTTTGAACACACCGGTTTTCGTTGAGTCTTCAAAGCGGATACGGTCCAGTTTTCCGGTGTAGTGCAGTGTACCGAAAAAATCGTCGAAGTGGTACGCATTCCATTTTTCAAAGCCGGTTACCGTTTCGTCACTACCCAGTTTCATGATCGTACCGTCTTTAACAGAGCGATACTGCCCTTGAAAAAAGCAGACCCTGAACCACTCGTGGTAATTTGTCTGAAGCGCCCAATGGTGCTTGCGATCAAACAAATTTTGGGTGAGTTGTAAATAGTCGGTGCTCACAAGCCTTCGGTAGTGAAATACTTTTTTCGTGGTGTCCATGGCGGAAAACCGAACCGTGATTTCTGCTTTCTTCTTGTTATAGACGAAAACCAGGTCGCTGAAATGATTACTGCGGTGAAGCGTATCACCCGGAAGCCTCGCCAGGATTTTTGTGGGAATGATTGTGCCTGCTGTGTAAATACTATCGGCGGTGACCTTCAGAATTACCGCTTCCCACACCGGGGCTTCAAACGAAAATGCACCGATCGCACGGTTGTTAAGAATCCGGTCGTGGTATTCATGAAGGATCCACCAGCCCGTAGCGCCATCCGTTTTCGCTGCGATTTCCGGTTTTGCTTTGGCGTCACGCATCAGTAATGCTATCGCAGACGCAACGAAAATAATCAGGGTAAGCTTTTTCATGAGAATGTGCTGATATGCTAATTTGTTAATCGCCCTTGTCACCTCGGCTCCGCTCGGTCTGACAAGCAGTTTCAATACATCTATTTCTGTAAGTGTCGGTTTTGATCCACTCGTAACACGATTCTGGATAGAGCTCATTTGTCAGACCGAGCGGAGCCGAGGTCAGACAAGATGCGCGAATCCCATTAGCATATTAGCACATTAATCATTAGCACATCACTTCCTCTGGTGCAACACAATCTCCGTCACCTTATCCCCGCACACAAAACGAAACCGGTTGTCACCCCACTTGTACGACGAAACCGTATGCTCATTCGTGAATTTGAATTTCGTTTCCCCTCCGGCGAACTTTTTATTACTCCTGGTATGCATCACCGGCGTAAACGTATGAACCGAAACCTGGTTGCTGCTGTCCTTGTTCTCGTATTGTTCAGATACATGAACTTCGCCGATGTAAGGCTCCCACCCGGCGTTGGACTTCATGGTGCCGCTGATGGTGTACGAAATTTTCGAGGTGGAGTTAAAGAGACTGAGGTTG
>DATHKF010000281.1:0-9266 GCA_035489505.1 Bacteroidia bacterium
AGTTCGAGGAACAGATGAAAATGGCGGTGAGTGAAGCCACTTCCGCTTTTGGCGACGGGTCCGTTTTTATTGAGAAATATGTTGCCGGTCCACGCCACATTGAGATCCAGGTGATGGCCGATAATCATGGGAACATTTGCTACCTGTTTGAGCGCGAATGTTCCATTCAACGGCGGCACCAGAAAGTGATCGAGGAAGCGCCTTCAAGCGTACTGACTCAGGAAATTCGCGAGAAAATGGGCAAATGTGCGGTTGATGTGGCCCGGGCATGCAATTACTCCGGAGCCGGAACCGTTGAGTTTCTGCTCGACGAAAGCCGCAATTTCTACTTCCTCGAAATGAACACCCGTTTGCAGGTGGAGCATCCCGTGACCGAAATGATCACCGGAATCGACCTCGTCAAAGAACAGATCCGGGTGGCGCGGGGCGAAAAACTCTCTTTCACGCAAGAGGACCTCAAAATGAATGGCCATTCGGTAGAAGTCCGCGTGTACGCAGAAGACCCGACCAACAATTTTCTACCGGATATCGGCAAGCTAGTGACTTACCGGCGTCCGCAGGGAACCGGAATCCGGGTCGACGATGGGATGGAAGAAGGCATGGATATCCCGATTTATTACGACCCGATGATCGCCAAACTGGTGACCTGGGGGAAGGACCGGGACGAGGCCATCAACCGCATGGTGAGAGCCATCGACGAGTACCGGATCAGTGGTGTGGAAACCACGCTTTCATTTTGCCGCTTTGTGTTGGAAAACAGTGCATTTAGGTCAGGCGACTTCGATACGCACTTTATAAAGAAATACTTCAAGCCAGAGATGTTGAAATCGGCCCGGAAAGAAGAGGAAGAAGTAGCTGCTTTTGTGGCGGCAGGGTGGTTTGGCGGGCAGAAAAAAGGGGCGAAGGCGGTTGCGGGTGAGGGTGGTTTTTCGGCGTGGAGGATGAACCGGACGAGGGATTGAGTTTCGAGTTAAAAAGTTCCGGGTTGAAAAAGTTTCGGGTTTCGGGTTCAGATCGGGAACACTGTGTTTTAATGTTGGAATATTGACCACACAGCGCATTAAAACACAGTTTCACGATAACCCGAAAACCATTTAACCCCCTAACCCGAAACCCGAAACTTTTTAACCCGTAATCCCCTGTTAACAATTTGAAACTCAATATTTGTAACAATCACCCCACTATTGGCGTTATGCTCGTAAATTGGCATGTAGTTTGAATCATGTCCTATATCATGAAAAACGCCCTCTACATTTTCCTCCTTGTTTTCCCTTTCAGCCTGGGTGCCCAGGACCTGTTTGTTGGTGACGTTGAAGAATATCCGGCCAACATGGTATCGTATGCAATCGATGAAATGGGCGACACTGTGCCGCACATTACGCACTACACCTGCGTGATCGTAGGAACGAAAGTTTTCAAAAGTCACCGTGAACAGGTAAAGTGGGATAAACTAAAACGCGACGTGAAAGCGGCATATCCGTACGCTGTTCTTGCGCGAATGAAACTCGCCCAGATGGACTCACAATTGGTCCTCATCAAAGGCGAAAAAGAACGCACTGCATTCAACGAAAAATGTGAGAAAGAACTGACCGACCAGTTTGAGTCTGATATGCGTAATCTTTCTTTTACTCAAGGTAAAATTCTATTCAAGCTTATCGACCGCGAAACGGGTTCAACTACTTACCAGCTGATCAAGCAGCGCCGCGGTTCTTTCTCTGCCTTCATGTGGCAGAGCGTTGCATTCGTTTTCGGGAATAACCTGAAGGCTGAATACGATCCTGCAGGTGAAGACAAAGCCATCGAAGAAGTGGTTGTGCTCATCGAGCTCGGTATCCTTTGATCCAACTGTAAGCAATGGAAAACACGGACGGCATTTCTTCGTTCAATTTCTTTTCCGGTTATGAATTTCAGAATGTGCTGGTCTATTTTATGATCGTGCCTTTGCTGTGGGCTGTAGTGATTGACTACAAATGGATCAGGAAACCCATTGCTACGTCTGTGTTCGTTGTATCGCTGGTCGCGTTCATTTTCGCTTGCGGCGGATTGCAAGGCTTCACCACCTGGAGTTTTAACGCAGGAGTTCAGTTCTGTGCATATTGGAAAAAACTGGGTTATACCTATGCAGAAGCATGCGTGGTATGGTGCGTGATTTATCCGCTATTGGTCAGTATAATCATTACGCTGATACCGTCGCGGAAAAGAAAAAAATCCGGTGCGCTGAATACAACTCCGGCCGCAACTTAAATTTTGGGACGGGTCCCTTCAGAGCAAGCAATGGCAAATCATGACTTGTTGTGTACGCTAAAATAATCACGGAGGCACGGCGTCTAAATCTAAAATCTACTGTATTCGGCACGTTGGTCGACAACAAACACTTCGTGTTTGTACGGACAGAAGCGAAGCGACTGTCTTCTATTCGCTGTGCCGTAAGAAATACAGCAAGCAACATTTGTTCGTGTGCCGTGTCGCCGTGGTTAATTTATATTCCAGCGTGTTGAAAGGAACAGCAATTTAAATTTTACATCCTGTAAAATTCAAACCACAATTCCCTTCCTTCGCGCGGCTTGATTGAGTTGGTGCAAATATCCAGGCTGCGAATATCAAAATGCCTGCTAAAAAGCGCCACGTATTCATCCCTGCTGCCTCCGAATGGTGGCCCTTCTGTATTGGGTGTGGTGAGGAACAATAGTCCGCACAAAGCCCCGTTTTCATTGAGCAGTTCATGCATTTTTTGAACATATTTTTTTCTCAGCGACGGATCAATCGCGCAGAAAAAAGTCTGCTCGAGGATGAGATCAAAACCTGTTTCTTTGAGTTCGAAAAAATCAGAGGCCAGCAGGTGATCTTTTGGAAAAGAGGGCACCCGTTCTGCAAAACGACGCAGCGCTTCTTCAGCATAATCCACCACGAATACATGGCTGAACCCCTGGTTGTGGAGATATTCCGCTTCGTACGCATTGCCGCAACCCGGAATCAGAATCCGGATAGTTTTGTCTTCCAGGCGATCAATAAATTCAACAATAGCGGGTGTTGCATAACCAACGTCCCATTGCGTTTCATCAGCAACCCAGCGTTCGTTCCAAAAGTTTTTGTCCAGCTCCGGATTTTTCATCGCGGTAAAAGTATCATACTTTGAGTAGTTCAGTTTGAAATTATTTACCCGGTGTTGCTGAAATGGAAAACGGTTGAAACCGTTTGAGAAGACTGCTGTTTTCATTGCCAGAGGCTTAAGCCCCCGGCAATGGATAGCGATTAATTACCCAACCGCTTAAGCGGTTTTCATCAACTCTTTATAACCAAACTGAGTCACTACCGAAGATCTTTAATCATTGCCTGGTAAATATTATTGATTATCCCGAATTGATAAAATCAAATCTTAGCCTGGGTCCGCCGAGGCGGACCCGTTTGCCACAGATTCGCAGATTGCGCAGATTAAAAAAATTAATGCTCGATTAATTTCATTGACTGAGTAGCCACAAGGATTGAGAAGATTCAATCCTAAAATCTGCATAATCTGCGAATCTGTTGTCACACGCCGAAGGCGTTACATAGGCAAGTGGCTCATTTTCTTTGATGAGAAAATATCCCGAAAAAACATTGATGAATCACGGCAATCCGATCGCGAAGCGATCACAAATCAATTTAAAATTCACAAACCCGGGCAGTGATCTGCGTAATCTGCGGCAAAAAATAAGTTATCCTGCAGCCGGAATTATGGAAACATTGCGAATCCGAAACTCATAATTGTTCAAAATTCCGGCTGTTTCGCTAACCATGGAACGTCATTTGCCAGTAAACTTACAATCCGTCCGATGAACGACTACGTTGAAGTTGAAGTGAAAGTAAATCCGCGCCAGCCCGGATCAGACCTGCTTGTGTCGCAGCTGGCCGAAAACGGGTTTGAAAGTTTTGCCGATACACCGGATGGTTTCCAGGCCTGGATTCCGCATGCTGAATTCAAAGAGGATACCCTTTCGATTGTGAATCAATTGGATAGCGAACTGGGTCGCGCCGAATATTCCTGGAAAATTATTCCCGGCCGGAACTGGAATGCCGAATGGGAAGCCTCGTACCAGCCTGTACGCATCGATAACCGCCTTTTGATCCGCGCACCGTTCCATGAACCCGATCCAACTGTTAAAATGGAACTGGTTATACAACCGCAGCAATCGTTTGGGACCGGCCATCATCCGACCACATTATTAATCGCTGAAAAGTTATTAACAATGGCACTCGGTGCGCGTTATATCATGGATCTCGGCTGCGGTACAGGCGTGTTGGCTATCCTTGCTTCCAAACTGGGAGCGGGAAAAGTCGAAGGCGTTGATATCGAAATTCCAGCTGTGGAAAATGCCATGGAAAACGCCCGTAACAATAGTGCCGGCTCAATCGTCTTCTCTCATGGTGATGCGTCAGTCCTGCACGGAAAAAAATACGATGTGATCCTGGCGAACATCAACAAGAATATCCTCAAAGCAGCAATGCCCGTTTTTAACGGTTCATTGCACGAAGGCGGAGATCTTTTGCTCAGTGGTTTTTTTGTGACGGATGCAGATGAACTGATTGGTACGGCCGGCGACGGTTTTGAATTACAGGAAGTGAAAAATTCAGGGGAATGGGCCATGGTCCATCTCCGGAGAAAAACATCAGGTGTATGAAAGTAACACGTATACTGCTTGCGTTGCTCTTCGCGTCTTGCGCGTGGAGCGTGAAACTCGAAGCGCAGACCATGCCGAAATCGTTCACGGAAGATAACGTGAAGTTCATTGAGGAAATGCGCGACTTTTTCGAAAGCAACGAGAAGAAAGAAGGCCGCGATTTCATTGATGATTTCAATGAACAGTACTGGCTCACCGGGAAAGTCTCGGAAGAGATCAAGCAAGCCATGTACAAGAATACCAATGCCATGGCGAAAAAGAAATTCAAACCTTCGCCGGAATATTACGCGTATTTCAACACGATCAAGTCTATCGTCGACAAAAAAATACCGATGACCACCTTCAACGACTGGCAGGTGTGTTTCATGAGCGTGAGCAACAATAAAAATCAGAGACCATTCTCGGATTTTATCATGATGGGTGAAGACCTGTTCCGCGACAATACATTTTACGATACACCTTCCGGAAGCTGGCAAGCACTGGGTGGGACCTGGAAATTCATGTGCGATACCATTCCGCAAATCCGGTTTACCAATGTCACGCTGAAAGGAACCGGGAAAAACGACAGCACGCTCATTTACAACACAACCGGAACCTACAACGTTTCCAAACAAACCTGGGTTGGAAAAGGAGGGAAGGTCGATTGGAAACGCGCCGGCCTGAAAGAAACCGAAGTATACGCCGAACTGAACAACTACAACATCACCATGAAGAGCATGAGTTATGTGGCAGATACGGTGACGTTTTACAACAAGATCTATTTCAAGGAAAAGCCGCTCATCGGGAAACTCACCGAGAAACTTACTCCCGATGTAACCATTGCAAGCGCTAATTATCCGCGATTTGAGTCGTACAGCAGCCGGTACCAGATCAAATCCATGTACCCCAACGTGGATTACGAAGGTGGATTTTCGCAGATCGGATTTAAGTTCATTGGCTCAGGAAGCAAAGAAGCCCCTGCCTTTTTCCTCTTTAAGCGCAACGGAAAAGATTTCCTCTATGCATCCTCGCAGAGTTTCTCGATTACCGACGATAAAGTAACGAGTCCCAATACGAGCATTAAATTTTTCCTCGATAAAGATTCGATCGTTCACCCGCTGGTCGATTTCAAATATTTCGTCGACAGCTCCAAGGTTATGTTGTACCGCTCGAACGAAGGGGCATCGCAGGCGCCGTACTACAATTCGTTTCACCAGGTAGACATGTACGTGGAGCAGATCGTCTGGAAAACCAACGAGCCAACCATTACCATGGGAACCTTGCCGGGAACAACTCAGGGTGAAGCAAAATTTCCATCGTCCGATTATTACCGCCAGTACCTCTACGATCGTTTGCAGGGAATGGAAATGGTTCACCCGCTCATCAAGATCCGGAATTTTGTACGCGATGAAAATGGAGGGATAACCACTTTCCCGTTGGCGTCGCTGGCGAAATACTGGAAATTACCGATCGAACAGCTGCGTCCTACCATCATGAATCTTTCCAATGAAGGATTCCTGATCTATGATCCCATCACGGATATGGTGACGTACAAAGACAAATGCGACACGTACATCGCCGCGCGTGCAGGAAAGAAGGATTACGACAATATCCTGTTCGAATCCAAAGTTGCACCCGGAACGCCGAATGCAAAACTGAACCTGCTGAATTACGACATGACCATTTTCGGTGTACAGGAAATTGCCATGAGTGATTCGCAGAACGTGGTCGTGTTCCCTGCAGAAGACAAAATCATCCTGAAGAAGAACAGGAACTTCACTTTCGAAGGTTCGATCATGGCCGGCCGTTTCGATTATTACGGAAAGCTCTTTTCGTTCGACTACGCAACGTTTAAGATGAATCTCAGCAACGTGGATTCCGTGCGAATATGGGTAGACACGCCCGAGCGCGATCCGCGTGATCCGAAAGGAGGTTTTAAGCAGGTGAAAGTCCGGAGCGTGATAGAAAATCTAAACGGGGAACTACGAATAGATAACCCCGCGAATAAATCCGGAGTCTGGAGTAAGAAATATGCCAACTACCCCATATTCACCAGTGCGAAACCGGCGTATGTCTACTACGACAAGCCGGCCATTCATAAAGGCGTTTATAACCGCGACAAGTTTTATTTCAAACTGGACACGTTTACCATCGACAGTCTCGATAACTTCCAGAATAACGCACTCCACTTCAGTGGCATATTTCAATCGGCCGGAATATTTCCTGAAATACGCGACACGCTGAGTCTCCAGCCCGATTACTCGCTTGGATTTGTGCGACAGGCCCCGCCGGGCGGTTACCCGTTGTATGGCGGCAAAGCGAAATTCACCAACACCATGAGCCTTTCCAACAAAGGATTGCATGGCAATGGGCAGATCGATTACATCACGTCAACATCCATATCGAAAGACTTTACGTTCTTCCCCGATTCCGCCAACGGTCTCGCAGAAACGTTCGACATGAAGGAACAAAAAGTCCAGGGCAAAACGGAATATCCGGAAGTAACCGGCAAGAAAGTGTACATCCATTGGATGCCGAAGAAAGATTTCATGGAAGCCACGAACACGGATTCGGCTTTCACTGTTTTCGGTGGAGAAGCAACGGTGAGTGGTACACTTACCCTCGGACCTAAAAACCTTCTGGCCAATGGTAAAATGAATTTCTCCAATGCTGAAATGGTATCGAAAAAAATGGTGCTCAAGCATCATGTTGTTGATGCCGATACAGCAGATTTCAGCCTGAAGGCGCTGGAAATGGCCGGACTTGCATTCTCTACAAACAACGTAAATGCGCACGTCGATTTCGAAAAACGCCAGGGCGATTTCAAAGCGAATGGCGAGGGTTCAATCGTTACGTTCCCTGTGAACCAGTACATCTGCTACATGGAGAATTTCAAATGGTACATGGACAAAGAAGAAATTGAACTGAACGGCGCGAAACCGAAACCCGGAGATCAAATCGCTCTCGAGGGACCTGAGTTCATTTCCATTCACCCGAAACAGGATTCACTCCGCTTCCGTGCGCCGAAAGCCATATTTGATATGAAGAATTATATCATCTACGCGAAAGAAGTAAAAGAGGTGCTCGTTGCCGATGCGAAAATTCTTCCCGACAGCGGGTACGTGACTATCGAACGCAACGCATACATGCGTCCGATGGACAACGCAAAAATTGACGCAAACACAGTAACGGAATATCACCACCTGTTTAACGCACACGTGGAAGTTTTCTCGCGCAGAAGCTATACAGCATCGGGCGATTACGCATACGTGGATGAATTGAAAAAGGAACAGCTCATTCACTTCTCCAAAGTCGCTCCGGATACTTCCGGCCAGACGTACGCCGAAGGTTTCATTGCAGACACGGCGAAGTTTGCGTTGAGTCCGGCATTCGATTTCCAGGGCAAAGTAATTCTCGCAGCCAATAACCAGTTCCTCGTGTTCGACGGTACTGCCGGTCTGCAGCACGATTGCGCAATCGGGAAGGAACGTCTGCGTTTCACCGGAGAAATCAATCCAACGCAGATCTACATTCCTGTTGCACCGAACCTCACGGATGAAAAAGGAACGCCGATCACCGCAGGTATCATCAGCACGGTCGATTCGTTTCACGTGTACGGCGCATTTTTGTCACCAAGAAAATACCGGACCGATGTGACGGTTGTAGGCGCCGATGGATTCATGTTCTTCGACAAAGCATCGCGCGAGTACCGCATTTCGAACAAGGAAAAACTGGTTGAACGTTCGTTGCCGGGGAATTACATCAGCTTCAGCACGAAGAATTGCACCGTGTACGGCGAAGGCAAGATGAACCTCGGAAGCGATCTCGGACAGGTTACGATGATGCCGATTGGTAACGCCACGCACAACACCATCACCCAAACCACCGATTTCGACCTGGTCATCGCCATCGACTTCTACATGAGTGAAAAGGCCATGGACGTGCTCATTGAAGATATTAATGCGTCCACTTCACTCGCCGGAACCGAGGCCACGCGGCCTACTTTCGAACGGGCTTTGAATGAAATTGTAGGCCAGAAAAAGGCCGATAAGCTCATTTCTGACTTGAAATTGTACGGTTCCTACAAGAAATTCCCGGATGAACTGAAGTACACGTTCTTCTTCACAGATGTTAAAATGGTCTGGAATCAGAAGACAAGATCCTATATTTCAACCGGTAAACTGGGGCTGGGTAGCATTGGTAACACTCAAATTAATAAATTTGTGCCCGGAGTGATTATGCTGAAGCGGAACAAGGGAGTTGGAACGGACATACTTTCCATCTATCTTGAACTCGATAACAGCAAATGGTATACATTCCGGTACACGAGTGGAACGATGCTCACTTATTCTTCAAACACGAAGTTTAATGACATCATCAAAGAGATCAAGGACGACGACAAGAAGAAAGACGGAGAGAAGGGCCAGCGAAATTACAGGTACACGCTGGGAAGCCCTGGAGAACGTAGTCTGATTGTGAAGGCTCAGAAACAAGCCGAGGAATCCGGTGGTAGTGAACCGGAAGACCCGGAACCGAAGTAGAATTAAACGCTAGAAATGACTGCAACCGCATTAATTGCCCTGTTACTCGCTTACCTGTTGGGATCAATTCCCTCAGCGGTGTGGATTG
>DATHKF010000282.1:0-4641 GCA_035489505.1 Bacteroidia bacterium
TGTCCCATAGTTCTTCTGTGCAAAGTGTTATTGCATTTTCAAGCATGTCAATACTTGCTCCGAATTGCTTCCATAAAGATTCTTTGATTGCTGCGTTCATGTCTGTTGGTCGTTAGTTTTTTTGTTTGCTTATTTCTTGCACTGTCAATTGATGTGAGCACCACCGCCAATGGGTTGCGTATAAATTTCCCTGATCTGACCTTCCACAGGCGATAAATCAACCAGCGGAACCGCAAGAATCATTTCAATTTTCTCTGTTGAATGGGTAAAATGCATTACGCCCAATTCGTTCTGCGCTCCGCTTTTAATGATTTCAATTTGCAACTGATCTGTTTTGATTTCTTTCACAGCGTCCTTGAAGTATTTGTAGTCGCAATAATAACTGAACTTGTCCTGTTCAACGGTCAGTATTTCTTTACCGTATGTATTCCACAGAATTACTCTGAGCAGGTAGTAACCAACCGCCCAGGAAATAATGTAGGAGACAATCAGTCCGAACTTCAATCCACTGCCACTGGCCAAAATGGAAATGGTTGCGACAATAGGTGCAAGCAATGCCGATAAAACAATCACGCCGAGAATAATCCGAATGGATTTGGGTGTCTCCCGTGTAAATACAGTGAGTACAGCCGGTGTGCCTGGAACAAATTGAAGTGTGGCGGTTGTCATGCTTGAATCAGCGGAAATTGTAAAACCGCCGGATCAAGATAGGAAAATGCGGTGATGTTGGAGTGAGCAGGTATCAAAAGTAAATCCCGAAATATCTATGTCTTATGTCTCATGCGCTTTGCCTGGCACAAAACCGTTGCATCTTAATCGGAGAAATTTTATGTTGAAGACATAAACTCACGAATAAGAATTAGTACTTCATCAAAGTTTGTTTCCAATGCCATATGTCCACCATCCAATATGTGAATCTGTGCTTTGGGCAGGTCTTTTTTGTAACAAGGAGGTTCTGCTATGTCATAGTATACATCACGTTTGCCCCATATAACAAGGGCGGGTGGTTGGTACATCCGGAAGTACTCTTGAAAAACAGGAAACATTTCAAGATTGCTTTTATAAGTACAGTTCAACTCGAATTGCACATCAATATTGCCGGGCCTGCTCATCCGCTCCCAATCCAGTATCCAGGATTCAGGGCTCACATGGGTCAGGAGTTCTTCAGACAATCCAATAGTATACTGCTCCTTTGTACCGTCTTCGCTTAAAAACGCATACACCTTTTTCTTTTTTTCTGGAGTAGGGTTCTCCCAATAATCTCTTATTTCATCCCATTGTGGTCCGATGCCTTCCATGTAGGCATTGCCGTTTTGAACAATGATCCGTTCGATCTTTTCAGGGTTGTTCACGCATATACGAAGTCCTATGGGGGCGCCATAGTCATGCAGGTAAATAGTAAAGGATTTTAAATTGATTGCGTCAGTAAATTTGCTCATGTATGCCGACACATTTTTAAAGGAGTATTCGAAGGCACTCATACCAGGAAAATCACTGAATCCAAAACCGGGATAATCAGGAGCAATGAGATGGAACTTATCGGAAAGGGCTGTCATTAAACTCTTGAACATGACCGATGAGGTTGGGAATCCATGCAAAAGGAGTAATGATGGATTTTTCTTATCACCGGCTTCCCGATAAAAAATATTAACTCCGTCAACCGCAATGGTTTTATTGCAAATCTGCCTGTTCATGTTTCTCTTTTATTGGGTGGCGAATCCTGGCTTGAGAACTTTATGAGTTCGCGTGATCCTCACATCTGCATATCGGATGCCTGGAAATTGGATTTGTTTTCCGTGATGACTTTAGTTTCTTCCCGCTTCTGCAAGGGCACGGATCATCACGCATCCGGAATCACCGGCTCCACCAGTCGCATCAATTTATCCATCGATTCCTGCCAGCCCATGTAACAACCGTCAATCGGAATCGCGGACGGAATTCCTTCCTGGAAGACTTTTAGTTCGGTGCCCGATGGGACTTTTTTTATCCAAACTGTGGTAATCATTTCCCCAGGCATGTTGGGATCATCGAACTTATCGGTGTACTTCAGGTATTCGTTCGGTTTGATCTCCAGGAATTTTCCGCCAAATGAATGTTCATTTCCGGTGGTGAAATTGGTGAACGACATTCTGTAAGTTCCGTCCACGCTGGGATTAAATTCGTGGACCTGGCATAAAAAGCCATAGGGCGGTAGCCATGCAGCCATTGCTTTTGCATCGGTAAATGCACGAAAAACTTTGTCGGGTGCTGCTTTCAGCACTCTGTGGAGGGAAACGCTGTTGTCTGTCATGTGAAGTGTTTTTAGTTCCTGGTCAATTCGCTCACAGCAAATTTCAATGCCATGAGAACACATTTTTACATTTTATCTCGTGCAAAAATTGTGCTGAAACAGGAATGCAACACTTACGCTTTCTTCACAAACTCCGACTTCAACCCCATGGAACCGAATCCATCGATCTTGCAGCTGATGTTGTGATCACCTTCGACCAGCTTGATATTCTTCACTTTGGTTCCGGCTTTCACCGGCCTGAGGGCGCCTTTCACCGGGAGATCTTTCATCACAACAACCGTATCTCCATCAACCAGCTCGTTTCCGTTAGCATCAACTACTTTGTTGGAGACCACCGATGCTTCTGCAACAGTTTCATTCGGATCCCATTCGTGCAGGCAATCGGTGCACACTTGCACTGTACCATTGTGGTACGTGTATTCGTAATTGCATTTTGGGCATTTCGGTGAGTCGGACATAAGTAGAGAAAAGATTTTGTGCCTGTAAAGATAGAGCAGGATTTGTGAGGTTAAGCCTTTGGTAAGCGATTATACTTTGTTGTGCAATGTGCCGCGAATTACACGAATTACGCTCATTGTGATTCGCGCAATTCGTGTAATTCGCGGCTTAAATTTTGCCCCGGCTTATTTCCTTAAGATCTTTTCCATTGCCTTGCCTTTTGCCAATTCATCAACCAGCTTATCCAGGTAGCGAATCTGTTGCGTCAACGGGTCTTCAATCTCTTCAACACGATATCCGCAAATAACACCGGTGATCAATGAAGCATTCGGATTAATCTTCGCTTTCTTAAAGAAAGTTTCAAAGTCGGTTTTCTTTTCAATATGTTGCTGCAGGGTTTTCTCATTGTATCCGGTCAGCCAGGAAATGACTTTATGCAATTCTTCTTTTGTGCGTCCTTTCTTTTCCACTTTCGTTACGTAGTGCGGATAGACGCTGGCGAAGGACATTTTAAAAACCCTTGCCATATTCTCTGCGTTGCCCATTGTTTTTTGAATTTTCGATTTGTGACTAATATAAAACAAAGAGCGCCTTCTTTCGAAAACGCTCCTGTTTATTACTTACACGTGATCAAGGTCCTTGTCATCCTGAGCGGAGCCGAAGGATGACAGAGCTAATTATTTCCCGTGACAACTCTTATATTTCTTCCCGCTTCCGCAAGGACAAGGATCATTCCTTCCCACCTTCGGGCCTTCACGCACTACCTGCTGCACCGGTTGCGGCGCCTGCTGCGGCATTCCCGTTCCCGGGCGCGGACCTTGCTGCTGTTGTTGTGGCTGTGACTGCGGACCACCACCCACTTCTTCGCGCTGCGTCTGAAGTTTCGGTTGTGGCGCTTGTCGTGGCTGCTGACGTGAATTCTGGATCTGTTGTCCTTCTCCGCCTGGCAAATTCGCGCGGAACAGGAACGACACCATGTTCTTGTTGGAATCGTCGACCATGCGTTTGAACAGATCGAATGATTCGAATTTGTAGATCAGCAACGGATCTTTCTGTTCATACACCGCGTTCTGTACGCTCGTTTTCAGATCATCCATTTCGCGGAGGTGTTCTTTCCACGCATCGTCGATCATCGCGAGGATGGCACCTTTCTCCATCACCGTTACGAGTTCACGTCCCTGCGATTCGTAACTCTTCTTCAGGTTGGCAACCGCGTGAAGTGTACGCATGCCATCCGTGATTGGTGTAGTGATGTTCTCGTACGTTGCAGCCTGCTTCTCGTAAACGTCCTTGATGATCGGGAACGCCATGGTAGCCATGCGCAACGATTTCTCCTTGTAGTGCTTGTACACAGCGTCCAGCAACTCTTCGGAAATTTCCTCTTTGCGTTTTGCTGCAAATTCTTCTGCAGTATACGGCGATTCCATTCCGAAATTCCTCAGCAGGTTCAATTCGAACTCCGCGAAGTTTTGACTCTCGGTTGCTTCTGCAACAATGTTGTCCGTCACATCGCGCATCATGTTGTTGATGTCGATCTGCAGGCGCTCACCGAACAGTGCGTTGCGGCGACGTTTGTAAATCACTTCACGTTGTGCGTTCATCACGTCATCATACTCGATCAAACGCTTACGTGTACCGAAGTGATTTTCTTCAACCTTACGCTGCGCGCGCTCGATCGATTTCGTGATCATGCTGTGCTGGATCACTTCTCCTTCTTCGAGGCCCATGCGGTCCATCAATCGTGCAATACGATCGGAACCGAAGAGACGCATCAGGTTATCTTCCAATGAAACGAAGAATTGTGATGAACCCGGATCGCCCTGGCGTCCTGCACGACCACGCAACTGGCGGTCAACACGACGCGATTCGTGACGCTCCGTACCAATGATCGCGAGACCACCGGCTTCTTTTAC
>DATHKF010000283.1:0-4740 GCA_035489505.1 Bacteroidia bacterium
GATCCGCGTTTTCCCGGGAACGTTGCCGTGTCTTCCATACACGTAACATACGCGTATGGCGTGTTGGCAGAAAATGCAATCTCCTGCGGATAAACACCAACGGGAATTGCTCCGACCAGTTGGTCCGTTGCCACATCCAGCACACGCACCTCGTTTGTTCCGGAGCACGTGATAAAAAATTTTGTTCCATCCGGAGAAAGTGCAATCTCGTGTCCGTTTTCGTCTGTCTGTAAATTCGTTGGCACTGGACTCACACCATCGATGATAATTTTTTCCCACGAAGGAGAAGCCGGATCCGTAACATCAAACTTGTATACGTAATTTCCCAACGTAGTTGTTACGTACAACGAATTTCCATCCGGGGAAACGCATGACCCGTGCGTGTTCCTGAAATCACTGCTCTGGTATATCAGATTGTACTGCATGGTTTCCAGGTCAACCCATACAATTCTGCCATTGTTGCCCCAGTCAATAACAAATGCATGCCGCGAATCCGGTGTAATGGCCATGGTGTTCCAGCTGCCAAATGCGGTAGATGCATCAGGGCCAAGCAAAATCCGGCCGACAAATGCATCATCTGAAGCACGGTACTTTTCGATGTACCGGCCGCTTGAAAAACTCACATACCAGTACAATCCGTCGGGTGATAACCGGATCGAGTGCGGAGATTCAATCGCGAAATCAGAGCCTACCGGAATGTATCGCATCGGAATGCCGGTTTCCTGGTCGAACACGGTAATAATATCGCAACCCTGGTTCGTGATGTAATATTTTTTCCGCGATGGATTTCCGGAGAAAGCAATTTTGCCTTCGCGCGAAGGAGCGCCCGCATTGATCCAGTCGCGCAGGGTGATCATCTGGTCGCGTGTTAACGGTGCATCGTTATACGGCATGGTCGGTTCCATCACTATACCCAGGTCGTGGTACGTATTGCAGTACATAAACAGGGTGCTGTATTGGTGCGAATACGGAATGACCACCGCGCCGTTGCGATCGCCGCTCATCATATCATTCCACGAGGTTAAATTCAGTCCCGCTGCGGCGTGCGCGCTGGCATCGTTGTGACAACCACTCACTGCGCATTTCGTAAGCATAAGCTGCGCGATCTCATCCGGGTACCCCGACGTCCCGGCATCAAAAGCGGGCGCATCTTTCCTGCATCCGCCGTACAGAACAGCGAAGAAAACAAAAACGAAAAAAAAGGAAAGTGTTTTTAGTTTCACGGAAATTATAGCCAACTCCTGTAAAGTTACGGAATTCGTGAGAAGGAAACCACATAGGCGCAGGAGGCGATGAGACGGTAGGCGGGGAGACGATAGGGCGGTACTATCGTCTCCCGCCTCCCGTCTATCGCCTGAAAATAAACGGCACTACAACCCGCACACTGAAATTCCTTCCCTGCCCGTAAATGCCCTGCAATCCCGTGGCCGGATTAACCGGTGCATATTTTAACCGGCTGAGATGCGATTGGTATTTCGTGGTGAGCAGGTTAGATACCGAGAAAAATATCCGCATCCTCACCTTTCCTTTTTTACTCACCACATCCGTTCCCGCGCCAGCTTCCATCAATGCGTATCCCGGTGTAGCCGTTTCTGTTCCGAAGGCGGAATAAAAATTATTCTGCGCGAAGTAATACGCCATGGAAACAGAAGCGTATGCATTTGAAAACGGTCCGATTTGTTTTTCAGCGTGCGCATTCAATTCCGACTGATACTTGAAGGGAGGAATGAACGGCAGGTTGCTCATCGAATCGGGCTGGGCGAGGAGTTGTCCCTGCACAACGGAAAAAGAATTTTCGAAATGCAGCCAGTCGAGCGGGTGCGGATGAAGATCGGTGAAGATTTCTCCGCCGAACAAAACCGCGTGACCGTGTGTGAAGGTGTATACCGGTGCCGGATCAGCCGGATCGGCAATGGAATCGCCACCGTTTACCGAATAAATTTTCGTGAGATAAATGAAGTTCCGGATGTCGTTGTAAAATCCGCTCACTTCGAGATTGAAATGATCCGAAGCGTACGTCATTCCAAGGTCGACCTGCAAACTGGTTTCCGGTTTCAACGCTTTGTTGCCCGCTTCGTACCGAAACGTTCCTTCGTGTTTTCCATTCGAGCCGAGTTCGGCCATGTTGGGTGAACGGAATCCACGCGAAATGTTCAGACGAAAAACAGTTTGTTTGTTCGCCTGGTACGAAACACCCGCTGCACCCGAAGCGGAGAAAAACTTTTTGTTGAACGCGCTGAATTTCGTTGTGGTGAGCGAACTGCTGTCCGACGGAACTCCGAGCGTGTCAAGAAACAATCCTTCGGCTTGCAGGTTGCGGAAATCGCCGCGGATGCCTCCGCTAAAAAACCAGGGTCCGGAATATTTTCTTGCGAACACGAAAACACCGGCATCCATCATCGCGTAATCCGGGATAATAAATTCTTCACCGGAATTCCGGTTCGACTGGTGCTGCCCGTTGAAACCGATCGTCAATTGCGATTCTTTCACTTCCGGAAAAAAGTAAACCGCGTTTACAGTTGCCGTGTTCAGTTGCATGGCAAGTTCTTCTTCACCGGGAGCAAGAACGTCACCAAATTCCAACCGGTTGTTTTGCTGAATACCAATATCCAGCTTCAAACGCGAACGACCGAAAAAGAAATTGTTGGAAAGTACAATCCGGTGGTGACGGATCACCTGTTTCGGAATGCCCAGGCTTCTCCCGTAACCTTTCAGTTCATTGCTGGTGAACGACTGAAATGCTTCTGTGTTGCTGTTCAATGCAAACGGCAGTAAAAAATTTCCCAGCGAATCACGTTCACCTTCCGGCAAACCAATTGTTTGATTGAATGAACTGAAACTGAGTTGCGAAACGCCCCACCTTCGGTTCAAACCAATAAATCCGCTGACGTTGTATTCTTTGAAACCGGTATTCGCCACGTAACCATCCATAGGTGTCGAATAATTTCCGGCGAGTTTCTGGCTGAGACGAAATTGCCAGCTCACGCCCTGGAGACTTCCCTCCTGCATGAACGAATTGCCAATGAGATTTCCATTCGATTGGTAACCCGACATAAATTCTCCACCGATTTTACCGTCGGAAACCGGTTGCGGTGTGAGGAAATTAATCACCCCGGCCATTGCATCCGACCCGTACATGATACTGCCCGGCCCTTTGATGATTTCGATGCGGTCAATTTCATATTCGTCAATTTCAATTCCATGTTCATCTCCCCATTGCTGTCCTTCCTGGCGGATGTTGTTGCGCAACACCACAACGCGGTTGTATCCCAATCCACGGATGACCGGTTTCGAAATGGCGTTGCCCGTGCTCACTGCAGAAACGCCGGGAATTTCTGTGATCGATGCTACGGCGTTGGTGGATCCATGTTTGAGCATGTGATCGCGAGTCTGCAAAGCGCTGGGTACAGGATTGCGCATGCGTTCAGTTGATCCGGAAACTCCGGTGATAATTACAGGATGATATTCCGCCGGAGTTTTGACCAGCTGGATCGGTGATATTTTTACGTTTGCCCAGGTCACATCAGCACGCGACTCGAGCATTTCTGCTTTCGATGCGTAGCCAATCATGCGGATTTCGGCGAGAAATAATCCGGGCGGAATGTTGCGTATGATGAATGAACCATTGGTGTCTGTTGACGTCCCTGTTTTCAGATCGGCGAGATAAATGGAAACACCAACAATCGGTTCCTGTGTTTCGGAATCGGTGATCCGTCCGCGAATGCTGTTTTGTGTCCACAGCGGAACGATGTAAATCACGCTGATGAGTATCAGCAGAAAATATTTTTTCATGAGATTTTCAGAATAAATAATAACGAAATGCGGCGAACAGTTGTCCGCGCAGAATGATTGCGGAACAGAAATTTCGCAACCGGTTATTTATTCAGAAGCGTGGCGGGCCCCGCGACTCGCGGAGTGAAAGAGGAACTTCAACCGCAGCAAATACGGGTGGATGATATTGAAGGAAGAAAACGGTTGTGGATTCACCCGCAGAGGAAGATTCTGCCGGAAGAAAATCGGTTAAATCCGTGAAAAGAAAATCGCAGTGGATGTGAACCGGTGAAAAAGCGGTTTCACCTTTATGTTCTTCACAGTGCTCCGTATCGTGGTGATCGTAGAACGCGTGTACCAGTTCGTGTGGAACGAGGTACAGCGAAAATACAACCAGCACAAATGCTGAAACGAAGTATGTGAGCTGCTTTTTCACCTGTTAAGTAAGAGCAAATATACACCACGATTTTGTACACCGCTTTACCGCCCATCACTTTGGGCAACGATAAAACGGAAAGAGGAGGCAAATCCATCGCGGTCAGCCGTTGTACCGAAATAACATCCGGAGGGCAAACCAGCTGTGGATATCGACTGTTCTTTCGAATACAACGTTTCTACCCGGATGATTTCGCCGGCAATTCCGTACAACGTTAACGTCACCGGGAATTGCGTCCCTGCATTCCACCCGGAAAGATGTAATTCCGCTCCGGCGGGATTCGGGTAAACCTGGAGCGTAGGTGTAGATTGTTGAGTTACGGTTTCAATGCCGCTCATGAAATCGCCATTGAACAGTGCAACGCCACCGGCATAATTTCCGAGAACCATATCGATCAGTGTATCTCCGTCGATGTAGCCCATCCACGGCGCTATGCGCAAACCTTCGTACGTGGTTACGTATGTCGAATCGGTCACGGTAAATGTTCCGGCAAGATTTCCGTCGATGTTATCATACCGGTAAAGAAATCCGCG
>DATHKF010000284.1:0-2037 GCA_035489505.1 Bacteroidia bacterium
CGCGACGAAAGCCAGAAAGCTTTGGGTGAAATGGAAACGAAATACCAGACGACCAAAAAACAAAAAGCGATTGATGATCTCACAGCTGTGCAGAAACAGAAAGACCTCCAGCTCGTTGCTGCGTGTGTTGGCATCGGGTGCCTGTTGATTTTAGTTGGCTTTGTGATTTACGGAAGTATCCAGCGCAAGAAAACAAACCGCCTGCTTGCTTTGCAGAACGCGGAAATTTCTGTGAAGAACAAAGACATCACGGACAGTATCAATTACGCGCGAAGAATCCAGCAAAGCGTTTTGCCCGATGAACATGTTCTGTTCGACAACGTGACCGATGCGTTTGTCCTGTACAAACCCCGCGACATTGTGAGCGGCGATTTTTACTGGTTCCGCAAAGAAGGAAACAGGTTGTACGTGGCCTGTGCCGATTGTACCGGGCATGGCGTACCGGGTGCACTCGTTTCGGTAGTTGGCGTGAACATTCTTGCACAGATCCTAGAAGCGAATAGAAAAATAAGCACGGGTGAATTACTGAACCAACTTCACCGCATGCTCATCCAGGCGCTGAACAAAGACACGCATGCACGCGATTCGAAAGACGGAATGGACATTGCGATGATGTGCATCGACACGGCTGCGAACACGATTGAGTTTTCCGGGGCAGGCCGTCCGTTGTACCGTTTCGATGGAACAGCGCTCACGCAAATCAAAGGCGACCGTTTCTCCATTGGCGGGGCAAAAGATTTCGACGATACAACCAGTTTCACCACGGTTGCACTTCCGTTGATCAGGGGCGAGGCTTTCTACATGTTCAGCGACGGTTACGCAGATCAGTTCGGCGGACCGCAGAATAAAAAATTCATGTCGCGCCAGTTTGTTGATTTAATCGCTGTTCATGCGAAAGAGGAAATGACCGCGCAACAAACCACGCTCGAGCGTTCGTTTGAGAACTGGAAGGGAAATTATGAGCAGGTAGACGATGTGCTCGTCATTGGGATCAGGATATAGTTGCTTTTCCAATAACGCTGGAATGGAAAACGGTTGAAACCGTTTGGCAAACCTGCTGTATCCATTGCCGGGGCTTAAGCCCCGGCAATGGGGAGCGCTGAGTGACTCAACCGCTTCAGCGGTTTTCATCCCCAACCTGAGCCACAACTTATTTTCCTGAAACTACCTCCGTGATGCAATAATGTCCGTCACCTGCACGACTGTACGCATACGTTTCGATGACTGCTGGAGTTTTCGACTAATAACCCAATCATTTCGTTAAAAATAATTTTCGGATGAAAACATTGCCAACCTTTGCAATCGCTTAACGGCATCTATCACGTCATCAAACATTCATGAACCATACACGCATTGCTTTCTTCTTGCTTCTGCTGATAGCCGGCAGTACATCAATCTTCGCGCAAACCAAATACACGGTCAGCGGCACCGTCAAAGACAGTCTTACCGGAGAAACAATCATCGGTGCCATCATCCGGATCCCGGAAGTGAAAGGCGCGGGCGCGGCCAGCAACGAATATGGTTTTTATTCATTGACTGTTCCCGAAGGAGATTATTCACTCGTAGTGAGTATAACCGGGTACAAAACCGAGATCCGGAATCTTCCGCTTCACCAGAGCCGCAAAGAAGATTTTCTCCTGCGCGACACTACTTTTCTCCGGCAGGAAGTAGTGATCACCGGTGAGAAGGCGAATGAGAACGTAAGCGATCCGCAAATGGGTGCGCAGAAACTCGACATGAAAGAAGCGAATAAAATTCCGGTCCTCTTCGGCGAAAAAGATATTCTCAAAACCATTCAGCTTCTCCCGGGGATCAAATCGGGCGGTGATGGCGGCAGTGGGTTTTACGTACGCGGTGGCGCAGCTGATCAGAACTTAATCCTGCTCGATGAAGCACCGGTGTACAATGCTTCTCACCTGCTCGGTTTCTTTTCCACGTTCAATTCCGATGCGATCAAAGACGTAACCGTGTACAAAGGAAATGGCCCGGCACAGTACGGTGGCAGGCTGGCTTCTGTGCTCGACGTGAAAATGAATG
>DATHKF010000285.1:0-4516 GCA_035489505.1 Bacteroidia bacterium
AACCGGTACAGATGCAAATGGTTGTTCGAACACAACTACCGTTTCTGTTGTGGTGAATACACTTCCGTCGGTTACCGCGTCTGCATCGGCATCCACAATCTGCGATGGCGATGCAACAACGCTCACCGGGGCAAATGCAAACACGTACAACTGGATGCCGGGATCACTCAGCGGAACTTCCGTTTCTGTTTCGCCGAATACAAGCACAACGTTTACAGTAACCGGCACAGATGGAAACGGCTGCTCGAACACATCCACCGTTTCCATTGCGGTGAATGCACTTCCTTCAGTTACTTCGTCTTCGTCGGTATCTTCTTCCTGTGCAGGCGAAACAATTACGTTGACCGGAAATGGAGCAACATCATACAACTGGATGCCGGGATCACTTTCCGGTTCACCGGTTACCGATGCTCCAACTGCATCAACCACGTACACCGTAACGGGCACCGACGCAAACGGTTGTTCGAACACATCAACAGTGAGCGTGACCGTAAACGCCCCACCGGTTGTTACTGTTGTTCTTGCGAATGATACATTCTGCGACATTGATGGACCGACTCCGCTTTCCGGAGGTTCTCCTGCGGGCGGAACGTACACCGGCCCGGGTGTGAGCGGAAACAATTTCGATGCTTCATCCGTTGGCGCGGGCACGTATCCTTTGGTGTATTCATTCACCGATGTTAACGGATGCAGTGATTCCGCAACACAAAACATTGTTGTAGATATCTGCGCCGGCATTGCAACACCGGAAGAAACAACAACGATCGACGTAGTTCCGAATCCAAACAACGGCGACTTCATCCTGAGCTTCTTCGTTGCAGGCAGCGATGATTACGTCATCGAAATTCACAATGCACTCGGACAAATTGTTTACACCGAACAGCTCAATAGTTTCTCGGGCCAGTACCGGAAAGATATTTCGCTGGCAGAATTCGGGCGCGGAATGTATACGATACGCGTTCGTTCTGCAGCGTCAGAATCCGTGATTCGTGTAATCACGCAATAATCGACCTTCTTTTGAACAAAAAAGCCTCCTTCACGGGAGGTTTTTTTGTTTTTCATACACTATGGCGTCAGTTCCGAAAGCTTTCGGAACACCTGACACCACAGTAGGTTTTTCGCTTTTTATTCGGTCAATCCAATCGTTCTGGCGACCTTTGCAGCGCCTGTCCTGAGTTTGCCGAAGGACTCAACATTAAACCACACCCAATGCTGTTTTTTCAAAAATCTTTTTGGATCGGATGCGTTGCTGCCGTATCGTGTATCCAGCTTCCTGCACAGGAAAATAATTCGAACTGGCTGGAGGTCTGGGAAAATCCGGCTTCCGATTTTTTCACCATTCAACGGACTTTCGATTCTGCCTGGCACAACACCGAAAATCAAATGCGCCAGTCGCGCGGTGCGGCATTGGAAAACGAAGGAGAAGAAAGCGAAAGTGAAGAGAAAGACGGAAGCTTCCGCCTCTTCAAACGCTGGGAATGGTTTTACGCTCCACGCGTTGGCGCTGCAGGCGACATGACGCTTCCTGCGTATTCCAACATCAACTTTTTCAGTTACCTCGACCAGAATGAAACTGCAAAACAGATGTACAATGCTTCTGTAAACAGGCAGGCTTCCGCAACCAACTGGACATTTGTTGGCCCTACCGGCGCACCGGATAACGGCGGAGCAGGACGAATTAATTTCATTCGCTTCGATCCATCCAATGCGAACATCATGTATGCAGGCGCTCCCGCAGGAGGTCTTTGGAAAACAGTAGACGGTGGTGCATCGTGGACCTGTCTCACCGACTTCATGCCGATCATCGGTTGTTCCGATTTAGCCATTGACCCGGTTGACCCAAACATTCTCTACCTGGGCACCGGCGACCAGGACGGTGGCGATACACCTTCCATGGGCGTAATGAAAAGTATTGACGGCGGTCTTACCTGGAATTCAACCGGGTTAAGTTTCAGCATTATTCTCTCGAGAAAAATTGCGCGCATCATCATTGACCCGACAAATTCCAACATCATTTACTGCGGAACATCAGCGGGAATTTATAAAACATACAATGCCGGTGTCACGTGGTCGCAGGTTTCCCTTTCCGGAATCAAAGACATGGAGATGAAACCCGGTGATCCGAATACACTGTATGCCTGCCGCACAACTTTTCTCATGTCAACAAATGGTGGTGCATCGTGGCAAACCGTTCCAACCGGTTTGCCACAAGCCAACCAGGTTAGCCGCATGGCCATCGCTGTTACGCCACACGATCCGAATTATGTGTACGTGGTTGCCGGCAACGCCGCGACCAATGGATTCGAAGGCGTGTACCGCTCAACCAACGGCGGACAAAGTTTCAGCGTGCGGTCTTCTTCTCCCAATCTTCTGGGCTGGGATGAAAACGGCGGCGATTCCGACGGACAGGCGTGGTATACACTTTCCATTGCTGTTGCTCCTTACGACAAAGATGTTGTAGTTGTTGGCGGAGTAAACGTGTGGCGATCGGATGACGGCGGAGATAACTGGATGCTGAACGCACACTGGTATGGCGGCGGCGGCGCACCGTATGTGCATGCCGATATTCACGGACTGGAATTTCTCCCGGGTGTGATGGGAACATATTTCATCGCACATGACGGAGGCGTGGACGTTACCACAAATGATGGAGCATCATTTACCGACATCAGCGCAAACATGTGCATCGCGCAGATTTACAAATTCGGGATTTCCACTACGAATGCGGGCAATCTCATTACGGGTCACCAGGACAACGGAACCAACGTGAAAACCGGATCGGTCTACGAAGAAACATTGGGCGGCGATGGAATGGATTGTTTCATTGACCGTACGAACGACAACACCATGTTTGGCTCGATTTACTACGGCGATTTTTACAAATCAACCGATGGTGGGCAAAACTGGAATGGCATCACGAATGGTCTCAGCGGAAATGCCGGATGGGTAACACCGTGGAAACAGGATCCGGTATTGGGCAATGTTATTTATTGCGGGTACGACCAGGTTTTCAAGTCAACCAATCTTGGAAATTCATGGACGCAAATGGGCACCCTGGCCAACTCAGGTTCCTTGACGGAAATTGAGATCGCACCAACAAACACGCAATACATTTACACGACCAATGCGTCATCCATTTACATGACGCCCGATGCAGGAAATACCTGGATCAATATCACGAACGGTCTTGCCACAAACGGAACAGGAATTTCCGGCATCACCATCAGTCCGTACGACGAACGAACCGTATGGATCATCATGAGTGGTTATACCAACAATTCGAAAGTCTATTATTCCACCGATGCAGGAGCAACGTGGGTAAACATTTCATACGGACTTCCAAACATTCCCGCGAATGCAATCAAAGCTGTTCCGGGAACAGGGAACAACCTCGTGTTTGTTGGAATGGATGCCGGTGTGTATTACCGCTCGGATAACAGCAATGGGTGGCAGCCGTATTTCGCTGCGCTTCCGCTGGCGCCTGTTTCCGATTTTGAGATCTTCGAGCTCACCATGACGCTGCGTGCCGCTACATACGGACGCGGTGTGTGGGAATGTCCGATCGATGCCGCGCTGCTTACACCGGCCGCTGCGTTCACTTCAACGTCAACATTGATCTGCCCGGGACAAACTGTTCAGTTTACAGATGCGTCCACCAATTCACCGGTAACCTGGTCGTGGCTTTTCGCAGGAGGAAATCCATCCACATCATCGGCACAAAATCCATTGGTGTCTTATGCGCTGCCCGGAACATACCCGGTTACATTAACTGTAAGCAATGCCAATGGTTCCGACATCGAAACGCAAACCACGTACATTACCGTAAGCGGATCTGTTCTTCCTCCGTTGGTTGAAGGCTTCACGGCAACAACTTTTCTTCCTGCCGGATGGCGCGCGGTGAATAACGCGACCCAGAGTGTATACTGGCAGCGCAGTTCAACCGTAGGACACAACAGTTCGCAAAGCGCGTACTTCAACAATTTGAATAACAACACCAACGGCGCAACCGATGATATGGTGACACCGGGAATCAACCTCACCGGTTACGGTTCACCGCAGATGCAGTTCGATGTGGCTTATGCACGGTACAGCGCTTCACGTTCCGACTCGCTCGAAGTTTTGGTTTCCGATGATTGCGGCGTAACATGGACCAGCGTTTATCTCAAAGGCGGAACTACACTTTCCACTGTTCCCGATCAGACCACAACATTCACACCAACCAACAGCCAGTGGAGAACAGAAACCGTTAACCTCTCTGCGTACGCCAATGTTTCTTCACTCACCATTGCTATCCGGAATCACGGGCGTCACGGAAATTATATTTATCTCGATAACATAAACATTTCCGCTACGGCCACTACTGCACCCAATGCGTTGTACAATATGTCCACAGCATGCGCGATGGATTCCGTGCAGTTCACCGATCTCTCTTCACCTGCTCCAACAGCATGGAGCTGGACATTCGCTGGTGGAAATCCTGCAATGAGCACGGTGCAAAATCCGTCGGTGTTGTGGA
>DATHKF010000286.1:0-9646 GCA_035489505.1 Bacteroidia bacterium
TGGGGATATGGCGAAACGTTTATCACGCCGCAGTACAATCCACTTGATCCCGACATTCTCTTATCACCCGTCTTGTCGAATGAAGACCTGACAACGGATGCAAGAGATTCCATCCGTGGCGCAACCGTGGATTACACGCGACGAAAATCGCTGAACTTTACCAACGTGCACAAAGAGCGTGCGAAAGGCGCGGGTAAACCACAGATCTGGGACATTTCGAATTTCACTGCGAGTTACGCGTACACGGAAGTGTATCGTCACAACGTAAACATCGAATACTCATCGGCGAAAAACCACCGTGGTGGATTGACCTGGTCGTACCAGCCGCAGATGAAACCGTTGAAACCGTTTGAGAAAAAGAAATGGGCGAAAGGAAAATGGATGACCATATTCCGCGAGTTCCAGTTCACGCCATTGCCGGCATCGATGGGTGTAAGTACAGATGTGAACCGGACTTACAGTGAAATCAAAGCACGGAACATCACTGGTTACAACGACATTTTCACGCCAACGAATTTCAACAAGAATTTCACCTGGTCGAGAAACTACGACATTCGCTGGGACCTCACGAAAAATCTGAAGTTTGATTTCGCCGCCGATAACCAGGCGCAGGTTCTTGAGCCTTACGGAAAAATCGATACGCTGGAGAAGAAGGATACGCTCATCAGCAACATCCGTGGATTCGGAACAACGATGACTTATCACCACCAGACCAACATTTCGTATACGTTCCCGATCAATAAAATTCCTGCGCTCGACTGGGTAACCGGTAACGTGCGTTATGCAACGGGTTACACATGGTCACGCGGACCGCTTGCAACGGCAGACACCATTGGTAACGTGGTTGGAAACAACGCACAGTGGCAGTGGACCGGCCAGTTGAACATGGTGACGCTGTACAACAAGGTTCCTTACTTCAAGAAAGTGAATGGGAAGAGACCGGGACAGCAACCTGCACCGGCACGTCCGAATGCACCGGTGGATACCACGAAGAAGAAAGAGAATGATGCGTTCCTCATCGGAGAATATCTTGCACGTGCGGTGATGAGCCTGCGTACGGTTTCGGTGAATTACTCGACCAATTCCACGCTCTCGCTCCCGGGCTACGCGCGAAAAACCCAGCTGATGGGTATGGACAGCAAATTCGAAGCACCGGGTTGGGGATTCCTTTTCGGAAAGCAGAAAGATTTTGGTCCGAACGGAGTGGAATTCCCGATTTACGCTGTGCAGAACGGATGGCTTGTCCAGGAATCTTCGCTGTATACTCCGTTTACCCGTGGCAATTCGCAGAACCTGACGATGCGTGCATCGCTGGAACCGTTCCCTGATCTGAAGATCGAATTGACAGCGAACAAAACAACTTCACTGAACAAGAGTGAGTTCTTCCGTTGGGACGATGCAGCGCAGGAATTCGAACGCCAGTCGCCAACCGAGATGGGAAGCTTCAGCATTTCGATCATCACGTGGAAGACTGCATTCAAGAAAGACAACAAAGACGATCACTCGTCTGAAGTGTTCCAGCAATTCCTGGATAACCGCGCAACAATTTCCAACCGTCTCGGTGTTGAGAATTATCCATACTCAACCGGCGTGCTTCCAACAGGATTCGCAGACGGGTATAGCAGCACTTCGCAGGAAGTACTCATCCCTGCATTCCTTGCTGCGTATACCGGCAAGCGTGCTGACAATCACTCGCTGAGTATTTTCCCGGCGGTTCCGCTGCCAAACTGGAGAATCACTTACGACGGTTTAACGAAGTATGAAAAGGTGCGCAAACGCTTTAAGACTGTTGCGATTGGTCATACATACCGTTCAACCTACAGCATGGGTGGTTACCAGACGAACCTGAACTATGATGCAGACAACGATGGATTTGCTGATTACATGCGTAACGTAACGGGTGACTTCCAAAGCAAATACCAGGTTGGAACAGTTCAGATCTCGGAACAGTTCAGCCCGCTGATCAGCGTGGATGTGGTATGGGCCGGCAAGCGTAATCTTTCTACCAAAGTAGAATACAAGAAAGACCGCACGATGAGCCTGAGCCTGGCGAATACGCAGCTTACCGAGGTGAATGGTAAGGAGATTGTTATCGGAATGGGTTACCGTGTTCCACAGCTGGAACTGAAATTCTTCAAGAAGTTCATGAACGGAAAAATCAAACCGCCAACAAGCGATCTGAACATCCGTGTAGATATTTCATTCCGTAAGAACCAAACGGTGATCCGCAAGAGCGTTGAACAGATCGACGTACTTACAGCGGGACAGAACATCTTCTCGATCAAAACATCTGCGGATTACCAGATGAATGATAAGCTGATCGTTCGTTTCTTCTGCGACCGCGTGATGACTAATCCATTGATTTCGTCTTCGTTCAAAACGGCGAATACGAATGCGGGGATTAGCTTGAGGTTCTTGTTGCAGTAAGCTGAGACAGATTAAATTTTCAGATCCCGGTGGAGGTAACTTCACCGGGATTTTTTTGTTGTGTAATGGTACACGGATGTCACCTGCGGTGGCGCATAGAAAAAACGGATTTGCACGGATGATCGCTGCGCGATCGTGATGCAAGGGATCGCTTCGCGAAACGGATTTTTGCGGATTTGAATCGCTTCGCGATTCGTGTTACTCAAGCGTAACTTCATAGGAACGCGGACCCTGCGCTGCGCTTAGGGCGCGGATCAGGCGGATTGGCACGGATGATCGCTTCGCGATCGCGCTGCTCAGGGATTTCCACGGATTTTGAATCGCTTCGCGATTCGTGTTACTCAATCGCTACTTGATTACGCGAAAATTTAAAATCCGTAACAATCCGCTTGATCCGCGTTCCTATTAAAATCACATTGCGCAGCAATGTCCGATGTTCACAATATCGTGCGTGATTCTTTGTATTGGCTTTGTGCCTTAGCGCCTTTGTGGCAAAATCTCCCCCCGTTTTTGACTTTCAACCTTTGACTTTTGAGATTTACGCTTACATTTGTCTTCCAAACAAAAACGCTATGAACTTTCCTGACAACCTGAAATACACCAAAGACCACGAGTGGGTACTCGTAGACGGCAACATGGTGACGATCGGTATTACTGATTTCGCGCAAGCTGAACTGGGTGATATCGTTTACGTGGAAATCGAAACGGTTGGCGAAGTGGTTGGCCGGGAAGATGTATTCGGTACGATTGAAGCAGTGAAAACAGTTTCCGATCTGTTCATGCCGATTACAGGAGAATTGGTCGAGAAAAATACGGGAATTGATGCTACACCTGATGTGGTGAACAAAGATCCCTATGGTGAAGGCTGGCTGGTAAAGGCGATAATGTCGAATCCCGACGAACTGAAAGACCTGATGGATGCTGCAGAATATCGCAAGCTGATCGGACAATAAAGCAGTACGCAGTGCGCAGTCCCTTCGACCGGCTCAGGACAGTACGCAATGCGTTTCTACAACGAAATATTAAAATGTTGAATGAGGAGAAATCGTCGTTCAACATTTTTGTTTTATACCACTTCATGAAATGAAACATCTCTGGCCGGCAATTGTTTGGGCGTTGTGCATTCTCGTGATGTGCGGAATGCCCGGCAGTGATATTCCGCGTATTTCTTTTCTTGAGATACTGGCGTTCGACAAATGGGTACACGCCGGAATTTTTCTCATACTCGTTGTGCTGTTGATCCGCGGATTCCGGTTACAGTTCAACGGGTGGTGGAGCGCAAATGCGGTATTGGTTTCGCTGGTGTTCTGCGTCGTATACGGCGGTGTATTGGAACTCCTGCAGGGCGCCGTATTTGAAGAACGTTCTGCCGATGTATTGGATTTCATCGCGAATTCATTCGGGGCAATTATTGGTGTGCTCCTGTATCGGAGCTTCGCGAAACGCATTCGCTTTATGCGTTTACCGTAGTAAATCATGAGTTGATTTGTGAATTTAAAATTAACCACGGCGACACGGCGTTGGAAAATATCACTGCGTGATATTATTTCACAAACCAGTTTCTGATGACCGCCGTGCCGACGCGGGAGACAGATGAGTAATGCGCCGTGCCTCCGTGTCGCCGTGGTTAATTTAAATAACTATCCCGGTTCTCCGGAAAGCATGCTGAATACTTTCGTAATTCAGGTAGTAGATCATTTACCGCCGGTCAATTATCTTTAGCGTATGAAAAATGAACACCCGGCAATCACCTGGCAATGCAAACCTTTTCGCGATCTGAGCGCCGGAGAGATGCACAGTATTCTTGCTTTGCGTGCAGCAATTTTTGTAGTGGAACAGAAATGCCCATACCAGGATCCTGATTACAAAGACGAGTACAGTTTGCACGTCATGGGCTGGCTGGCCGGAGAACTGGTTGCAGTTGCGCGTATACTTCCGCAAGGTGTTTCATACGATGAAGTTTCCATCGGGCGCGTGGCGACAGCGGCTTCGGTGCGAGGAACAGGAGCGGGACTCATTCTCATGGAAAAAGTGATGAAGTACATCGAAGATGTTTTCGGAAAAGTTCCGGTGCGAATTTCAGCACAGAGCTACCTGGAAAAGTACTATGAGAAATACGGGTTCAAACGTTCGGAAAAGAAGGAGTATCTCGAGGATGATATTCCGCATATAGACATGTTGTATTCCACGTAGTGTA
Organism: Bacteroidia bacterium; assembly: GCA_035489505.1. Lineage (GTDB taxonomy): Bacteria > Bacteroidota > Bacteroidia > Palsa-965 > Palsa-965. Next base: position 4,625 of record DATHKF010000286.1, read on the forward strand.
TATGATGTGCAGATGAAACCCCAGTGACGCTCGCTTGTCATTCCTCGGCTCCGCTCGGTCTGACAAGTGATTTCAATAAACGTGTATTGTTCGAAGAACGATTCAACACATCAAGCAACAGGACTTTTGATTATGCCCGCTTGTCAGACCGAGCGGAGCCGAGGCTGACATCAGGGAAATATCTCAAACACAAAAATCTCTCCCCCGCATTCTGTTCCTTCACCAATAATTTTCATGCCGCATTTTTCAAGAACGCGAATCGAAGCCACATTCTCTTTTCTTGCGTGCGCAACAATGCGATTCAAGCGCATGTGATTGAAACCGTATGCAATTGTTTGCAGTGCTGCTTCCGAAGCATAGCCTTTGCCCCAGTGTTTTTTGAAAAGCCGGTAGCCGACATCCGTTACTTTTTCTTCTTCGTGAAATTTAAGTCCGCACCAGCCAATCAGTTCGCCGGTCGATTTCAGTTCTGCGCCCCAGCGACCGTAGCCGTTCTTGCGGTAAACTTCCGTGTATGCGGCCATGAATTCGCGCGCGGCTTCTACCGATTCAAACGGTGGATCACCTGTGTACTGAATCACTTCGGGATCGCTGTTCAGGTCAAACCCGAATTGTGCGTCGTCACCGGTTAACTCGCGAAAACGTAATCGTTCTGTTTCGAACAGGTACATCGTTCAGATTTTAAAAATCAATCCGAGACCGAAACTGTTGCCCGGACCATCGAGTTTGAAATCGTATTCAAATCCGGCGTCGTTTGTTACTTTTCCTTTCGGGTAATTGTATTTGGAAAAACGGTACCATCCTGTAATGGCCAGGTGACCGTCTTCTTTGAAATACAAACGCGGATTGATCCCAAAGAACAAAACAGTTCCGCCTGCTTTGGCAACTGCGTTGTCGACGTCATCGATATCGTATTTGAACCGGCTGTAGCCGTAACCAATACTTGCACTCAGGTCAAATTTTTTCAGTGACCAGGGCACGTGCAGGTTCGCGGCCAGCCCGAAGTCCATACCCGTTGCTTTTTCATTTGCTGCGCTGTCGCCTTCAATAAAATTATTGAACGTGAAACAGAATCCAACGCCGAGCCAGCGGTTGACGCCATATTCGATCTGGACCGGAAAGCTCCACGCGGCACTCGTATCACGCGGGTTGATCACGTTGTTCGTTACATCCGTAAACTGGTAGCGGTAAAGTCCAAGACCGCCGCCCGCCTGGATGATAATGTCGTTGCGGTCGATAAGCTGTGCCTGTGCTGCAGTGCAAAACGCCAGGGCAAGAACAAAGAAAAGTTTTTTCATAAACGCAGATTATTTTGTTTCGTTTGGGTCAGCAGGTTCGTTTGTACGCGGTTTTCCAAATCTATAAAATAAACCCAGTCCGAATGTATGACCACTTCCATCTACATCATATTTGTAGGTGGACGTGAATTTGTCGGTTGTTTCTCCTCCGCCGGTAAATGCAGAGAATCGATAGTATGCGTAGCCGCCAAATCGTTGCTTCCGGGTAAAATAGAGCCGCGGGTGAATACCTGCAAAAAACGTCAGGCAGGTCATGCTTGTGCGAACGAAAAGTCCTCCGTTTGAATCGAAGAAGTAGCGCAGGTATCCTGCACCAATTTCTCCCTGCAGATCAATCCAGCGATTCTTCCAGGGCACGTGATAGTTTATTCCCGGAGCGATTTCTGTGAGGTTGCAGATATCGTCGCTGAAAAAAGTTTGGGTGATCAGTGAGGTGTGAGAGACACTCATGCTGAATCCCAGCCAGGGTGCAACTCCAAATTCCCCGCGAAAATTAAGGTTGATCCCACCTACACCGTTAAAGTCTTTATCGTATCCTGCCGTATCCGATGCATGAAGATGAAACACTGCCGCACCGTTGCCTGCATTGAGAACGAAGTCACCGGGTTGAAAAACCTGTGCGTGCATTATACATGCGCCTGGCAGAAATATGAATAAGATAAGTTTCTTCATCGGCAAAATTATATGATCATTCCTGCTGCAACAGTTTCGTTGGTCGCTTCATCCACAAGAATGATTCCGCCGGTGTTTCTGTTTCGCGAGTAACTATCGAACAACAACGGAACGGTTGTGCGCAATTTCACGCGGGCAATATCATTCATGGCAATGTTTTTATCGTCTTCCAGGCGATGAAGTGTATTGATATCCACTTTGTACTGGATTTCTTTCACTACACAACGCGCTTCACGCGAAGTGTGACGGATCACAAATTTACCGTTGAGCTGTAAGGGCTGATTGTGAAACCAGCACAACATCACATCGACATCCTGAGAAATGGTTGGCTGATTGTTTTCACGCACGATCATATCGCCGCGTGAAATATCGATCTGGTCTTCGAGCGTGATGGTTACACTCATCGGAGAAAAGGCTTCGGCGACTTCCCCGGTGAATGTATCGATGGATTTTATTTTCGATTGAAATCCACCCGGTAGGACGGAGACTTTGTCCCCTTTTTTGAAAACGCCACCGGCTACTCTTCCGGCGAAGCCCCGGTAGTCGTGGTATTCGTTGCTCATCGGGCGCACCACGTATTGCACCGGGAACCGACAGTCGATGTGATTCTGATCGGACGCAATGTGAATATTCTCGAGCGTATACAGCAGGGTTGGACCTTCGTACCAGGGCATGTTTTTCGACCGGTCAACCACGTTGTCGCCATTGAGTGCAGAGATAGGCAGGAAGTGAATGTCAATGGAATCCAGCTTCGATGCAAAGGCTTCGTATTCTTTGCGGATGGAATTGTAAACGTCTTCTTTGTATTCGACGAGATCCATTTTATTTATGCAAACCACGATGTGCGGAATGCGGAGCAATGAAGCAATGAACGTATGTCGCATCGTTTGTTCGATCACACCTTTTCGCGCATCGATCAGGATGATGGCCAGGTTTGCAGTGGAAGCGCCCGTGACCATGTTGCGCGTGTACTGGATATGCCCGGGTGTATCTGCAATGATGAATTTGCGTTTGGGCGTAGCGAAATACCGGTAAGCAACGTCAATGGTAATTCCCTGTTCGCGTTCTGCGCGCAATCCATCCGTAAGCAAAGCAAGGTTCACGTATTCTTCGCCGCGTTTTTCACTGGAATTTTTTACGGCTTCGTACTGGTCCTCGAAAATAGACTTGCTGTCGTACAACAAGCGGCCGATCAATGTTGATTTGCCGTCGTCGACGCTGCCCGCGGTGGTGAAGCGAAGGAGGTCCATATCCAGGTAATTATCTGTCGTTTTCAATTCACTCATTGTCGTACTGTTTTTTGCCACGAAGGCACTAAGGCTCGAAGGAGCACGAAGAATTATTTTACAAATCGCTTGATACCATGTCGTACTGTTTTTTGCCACGAAGGCACTAGGGCTCGAAGGAGCACAAAGATTATTTCACAAAGCGTTTGATGCCATATTTGATTAACGGGACAGTGAAATTTATAAGAAAACCAAGGCGTTTACCGGTTAGCTGAAGCTGACTCAATATTTGAGCATCCCATACAGCATTAACCTGTTCAACGGCTTTCACCTCACAGATCACAAGGTCATTAATCAGAATATCGAGGCGAATGGCATCTTCAAAGACCATGTGATCATAAACCAAAGGAACTGTTACCTGGCGTGTTACTTTCAGTCCGCGTTTTTGCAGCTCATGACATAGGCAAATTTCGTAATACTTTTCAAGCAAACCCGGCCCGATTTTTTTGTGTACATGGTAGGCCGCATCAACCAGCAATGCTCCGATTCTTTCTTCTTCATCAGAAACTCTTCTGAAATTTTCAATTGTAGTGTAGTCTTTCATCTTTAGTTAAATATTAAATGCAAATTCAAAATATAAATTCTTCTTATTTCTCCTATTGGTGCCTTACGTTTCTGGATAATTAAAAGTACCCTTTATCTTCTTATTTTTTTCTTTGTGTGCCTTAGTGGCAAATTAAAAGTACCCTTATCTTCTTATTTTTTTCTTCGTGTGCCTTAGTGGCTTTGAGTCTTCGTGGCAAATTAAAAGTACCCTTTATCTTCTTATTTTCTTTCTTGGTGTGCCTTGCTGTCTTCGAGCCTTTGTGGCAAATTAAAAATACCCCTGTTTCTTACGATCCTCCATCGCTGCTTCACTGCGTTTATCATCCGCGCGCGTACCGCGTTCAGTTGTTCGTGATGCAGCAACTTCCTGTACAATTTCTTCAAGTGTAGATGCTGTAGATTCTACCGCGCCGGTACACGTAATATCACCAATGGTACGGAAACGGATGATTCGCTCTTCAACAATTTCGGTTGGCTTGCGTACGAGAAAGTCAAAATCACCGGCGAGCCATTGTCCGTCGCGCTGAAAAACTTTACGCTTGTGTGAAAAATAAATTTTCGGTAGCGGAATATTTTCTGCGAGAATATATTGCCAGACATCCATTTCGGTCCAGTTCGAAATCGGGAACACGCGGAAGTGCTCGCCCATGTTTTTTCTTCCGTTAAACAGGTTCCACAATTCCGGGCGCTGATTTTTCGGGTCCCATTGACCGAACTCATCGCGGTGAGAAAAGAAACGTTCTTTGGCACGCGCTTTTTCTTCATCGCGACGTGCACCGCCAATGGCGCAATCGAGTTTCAGTTCTTCGATCGCATCGAGGAGTGTAACGGTTTGCAATACATTCCGGCTGGCATTGTATCCTTTTTCTTCTTTGGCGCGTCCTTTATCAATGGAATCCTGAACATATTTTACAATGACCTTCGCGCCAATTTCATTCGCCCACCAGTCGCGGTATTCAATGGTCTCCGGAAAATTGTGTCCGGTGTCAATGTGCAACAATGGAAATGGAATTTTTGCCGGAAAGAATGCCTTGCGTGCGAGATGGCTCACTACGATGGAATCTTTTCCGCCCGAAAAAAGCAAGGCGGGGTTTTCGAACTGTGCGGCAACTTCGCGCAGCACGTAAATCGATTCTGATTCGAGTTCCTGTAAATGTTTTAATGTGTAATTCTTCATTACGTAGTATGAATCAAACTTGTTTATTCACTGCATCAACGAG